>JBGQIR010000018.1:0-16268 GCA_041498535.1 Methylomirabilis sp. (SeqCode) | reverse complement strand
GATTTGGTGACCCATTGAGGTCGCCAGTTTCTGCCGGCCAATCAACTTCGCCTAGGGGCGTTGCTGGCCACCGGAGCACTCCCTGCGACGTACCCGGAAACGTACGCCTCGCTCGGCCCCGGCGGCCGCGCCTTGCTATGCTCGCTTCTTGGTCCGGCAGGGTGCCCACCAACTTAGGGCGAAGTAGTTGGAGGGGCACTTGCCGGCCATGGTTGATACACTGATGCAAGGCAAGCGCGCCGAGCGTGTCGGTGCCCTGATAAAGGAAGAGATCAGTCGCCTGATCCTACGTTCGGTCAAGGATCCGAGGATCGGCTTTGTGACGGTCACCCGTGTGTGGGTGAGCGATGATCTGCGGCATGCGAGGATCTATATCTGTTCGGCCGGGGGCGGAGAGACACACCGCCCCGAAGCGCTGATCGGTCTGAAGAGCGCGGCGGGTTTTCTGCGGGGCGAGCTGGGGCGTTGGCTGTGCCTGCGTTATGCGCCGGAACTGGTGTTCTTGCCGGATGATTCGCTGGAGGAGGCGCTGCACCTGGCTGAGCTGCTGCGGCGGATCGAGACCGACAGGACGATGGAGAAGTGACGATGGGGAGTCAGGTGGACCTGCACCTTCACACGACGGCCTCCGATGGTGCGCTACGGCCGGCGGAGCTGGTAAGGGCCGCCGCTCGCATCGGGATCCGTGTCATGGCCGTGACCGACCACGACAGCGTCGATGGGATCCGAGAGGCGCAAGATGCCGCCTCCGGTCTTCCGATCGAGGTGATCCCGGGGATCGAGGTCAGCGCCAATCTGGATGGCGACGAGATCCACGTTCTGGGCTACCTTATCCATGCGGATGACCGCCGCCTGCGCGAAAGCCTTTGCCGGCTTCAGGAGGCCAGGGTCACGCAAGCCCGGGCCATGGTGGAGAGGCTGGGAGAACTGGGCTGCCCGCTCGATTGGGAGCGTGTGATGGCGATTGCTGACAGCGGCTCGATGGGACGGCCCCATATCGCCAGGGCCCTTGTGGAGCGGGGCTACGTCGGGTCGGTGGATGAGGCCTTCTCGCGCTTTCTGAGACGGGGAGGCCCGGGGTATGTTGAGGGACTGAAGCTTCTTCCCCAGGAAGCGGTCAGCCTGATCAGGGAGGCGCATGGCGTACCCTCCTTGGCCCATCCGATCATCGTGGGAGCGAACGACTACCGGTTGGATCTCTCCCGCCTGCTCCCAATCATGGTGGAGGCTGGCCTGGAGGGGATCGAGGCCTACTATAAGGGCTACACCCCCGAGATCACGGCATCGCTCCTTGCCGAAGCTGGTCGACATCGGCTGGTTCCCACCGGTGGGAGCGATTTTCACGGCGCGGGTGTCGTTGCCGACGCCGAGCTGGGGGCGGTAGAGGTCCCGTGGGAGACGGTCGAGCGGCTGCGGGCGCGCCAACGGGAATCGGGGCGCGCGCCTGCCACTGGTGTGTGAGGCGTGGCATATTCGATGGAACTCAGCGGAGTCTTGAACATCAACAAGTCTGGGGGGATGACCTCTCACGATGTGGTTGATGTCGTGCGACGGTTCCTGAAGATCCGCCGCGTGGGCCACACTGGTACTCTGGATCCGAGGGCCACCGGGGTCCTCCCGGTCTGCGTCGGACGTGCCACCCGCATCGCGCAGTTCCTCACCCAGGCCGATAAGGAGTACCTGGTCACGATGCGGCTGGGGATCACCACCGACACCCTTGATGCAGACGGGAAGGTTCTGTCCCAGACCGATGACATCAGCGTGGACCCTGTCAAACTTCGAGAGATCCTGAATGGGTTTGTCGGAGAGATCCAGCAGGTGCCACCGCTCTTTTCCGCCAAGAAGCATCGCGGGGAGCGTCTCTATCGCTTGGCCCGGCGCGGCGAAACGGTGAAACGGGAACCGGTCACGGTGAAGATCTACGATCTCACCCTTCTCTCAGTCGATCTACCCTTCATCAGGATCCGGGTCAGTTGCTCCAAGGGGACGTATGCCCGCGCCCTGTGCGACGACATCGGTCGGGAGCTCGGATGCGGCGCGCACCTCTTTGCACTGACGCGAACCCGGTCGGGCCGCTTCCTAGTGGAGGAGGCGATAACCCTCGACCAGCTAAGGAAGATCGTTGAGGAGGGGCGCATTCGGGAGGTGCTGATCCCCGTGGGAGAGGCCCTGGACCACCTTCCCGCCGTCAGGGTCCATCCCGAGTCCTCTCGAGCGGTCGTCCAAGGAAGTGGGACGGTGGCAGCTTCGCTCATCAGCTTCCCCCCTGGAGTGGAGAAGGGGGACTTGGTTCGCGTGCTGGGGTACCGGCGCCAGCTTCTTTCCCTTGCCGAGGCGACGGTCGCGGGTCAGGAGTTCGCAGCGACCGATCCACGCCGGGTGGTCCTCAAGCCGGTGCGGGTCTTGGCCGGGCAATGATCGTCGTCGAGCGGGTGGAGGATCTGGAAGGCGACTACCCCTATGTGGTGGTGGCGCTTGGAACCTTCGATGGAGTCCATCTGGGGCATCAGGAGATCCTCGGTCGCGTGGTACGGCGGGCCCGGCAGGAGTGGGGAACGGCGACTGTGTTCACCTTTGCGCGGCACCCGCTCGAGGTGGTAAACCATTCGAAGGCCCCGCCCCTGATCACACCATTGCCGATCAAGCAGGAGATCATACGAGCCCTCGGCATCGATCTTCTGGTAGCGGTCACCTTCACCCCCTTTCTGGCTGACACCCCGCCGCGCGATTTCGTGAAAACCTACCTGGTCGATCGACTCCGCGCACTAATTGTCTGCGTCGGGTACGACTTCGCCTTCGGCAAGGGCAGGGCTGGCTCTCCCGAAACCCTCCGAGCGCTTGGAGAAGAGCACCAGTTCGGGCTGGATGTGGTCCCTGCGATGACCGTGGACAGCCAGGTTGTGAGCTCGACCCTGATTCGCGGTTTGCTCTCCAGGGGCGAGCTGGTCGAGGCTGCTCGCTATCTGGGCCGGCCCTACGCCATTCGGGGAGAGGTTGAGCGGGGAGCCGGGCGGGGAAAAGGGCTGGGCTACCCGACGGCTAACCTGCCCGCCACGGCCGATGTGCTGATTCCGGACGGCGTGTACGTGGGCCAGGCGTGGTACCGCAAGGAACTGCAACGCGCCCTGGTCAATGTCGGGACAGCTCCGACGTTTGGGGGCGGCGCCCGCCGGATCGAGGTGCACCTCATTGACGCGAGCCACGAGCTGTATGGGGAGGCGCTGACGATCTTCTTTCTCGGACGACTGCGGGATGAGCGGCATTTCGAGAGCCCTGACCTGCTCCGGCAGCAAATCGAAATCGACAGGAGGAGGGCCGATGACGTCTTTGCCGCCTTCCCTCGGTTTTCTCCGAAAGAATGGGCTTTACTCCCCTAGGGGCATATGATATCGTACGTTGAGGATGCGGGTATCTCCATGAGAAGAAAGGGGGTTATGGCTTCGTGGCCAAAGCGGTTGCAAACAAGCAAGAGATCATTGGGCAGCATCGGCTTCATGACACCGACTCCGGCTCTCCGGAGGTGCAGATCGCTCTCCTTACCGGGCGAATCGGATATCTCACCGAACACCTGACGGTCCACAAGAAAGACTTTCACTCGAGGCGGGGATTGCTTCGCCTTGTCGGGCGGCGCCGGAAGCTCCTGGATTACCTCAGGAGCAAGGATAACAACCGGTATAAACAGGTCATAGAAAGATTGGGAATCCGGAAGTGAGCGGTCGCGTCGAACGGATCATCGAAGGCAAATCGCTGAGCATCGAGGCGGGGCGTGTCGCCCGGCAGGCCGATGGCGCCGTGTTAGTCCGATATGGCGACACGGTCATCCTGGTCACGGCGGTAGCCTCCAAACAGCCGCGTCAGGGTATCGATTTCTTCCCCCTCACGGTCGATTACCAGGAACGGGCCTACGCTGCAGGGAAGATCCCCGGCGGCTTCTTCAAACGGGAAGGCCGCCCCCATGACAAGGAAACCCTCACCGCCCGCCTCATCGATCGCCCACTGCGCCCTCTCTTTCCGGAGGGTTATCGTCAAGATGTCCAGATTATCGGCACCGTCCTGTCCGCTGACCAGGAGAACGACCCTGATGTCTTGGCGGTGGTGGGTGCCTCCGCTGCCCTGACCATCTCGTCCATCCCGTTCCTCGGGCCGATCGCCGCCGTCCGGGTCGGCCGTGTCGGAGGCAAGTTCGTCCTCAATCCAACCTATGCCATGCAGGAAGGGGCTGACATCGATCTGGTGGTCGCAGGGACCAGGGCCGCCGTGGTGATGATCGAGGCCGGGGCCAAAGAGGTGTCCGAGGAGTTGATGGTCGAGGCGATCGAGTTCGGCCACAAGGGGATTCAAGCCCTGATCGGTATGGTGGAGGAGCTCGCCAAGCAGCTTGGGGTCGAAAAGGCGCCCTTCAACGCTCCGCCTGCTGATCCCGAGTTGCACGAGCGGGTGAGCAGCCTGGCCCGCCAGGGGCTGCGGACCCTCGCCGGCATTGCCGAAAAGGAGGAGCACCGAACCCGTAGGCAGCAGCTCTATGAGGAAGTCCTCGCTCAGCATGGCGACGAACCGGAGGATCGGAAAGCAGCGGTCAGACACCTGTTCGAACAGATCGAGCATGAGGAGTTGCGCCGGATGATCCTGGAGGAGGGGCGGCGAGCGGACGGACGGGGACTTGAGGACGTTCGGCCTATCAGTGCCGAGGTGGGGGTCCTCCCGCGAACGCACGGATCGGCCCTGTTCACAAGAGGTCAGACTCAAGCCCTCGTGACCACCACGCTTGGCACGTCCGAAGATGAACAGCGATTGGATGACATCGAGGGCGAAGGGACCAAGCGGTTCATGCTCCATTACAACTTCCCGCCGTTCAGCGTCGGCGAGGTCAAGTTCATGCGTGGCCCCGGTCGCCGTGAGATCGGGCATGGGGCGCTGGCCGAGCGGGCGCTGCTCTCGGTCCTGCCGCCGAAGGAGGAGTTTCCCTATACCCTCCGGATCGTCTCGGATATCCTCGAGTCGAACGGGTCATCCTCCATGGCGACGGTCTGCGGGGCGAGCCTGAGCCTGATGGATGCCGGGGTTCCGATCGAGTCGGCCGTGGCAGGGGTGGCGATGGGGCTTGTCATGGAGAAGGATCGGACGGCGATCCTCACCGACATCATCGGACTCGAAGATCACCTGGGCGACATGGACTTCAAGGTGGCCGGCACGCGAAAGGGGGTCACCGCCCTTCAAATGGACATCAAGGCTCGGGGGATCACCGGCACCCTCATGGCGAAGGCGCTCGATCAGGCCAAGCGCGCCCGCCTCCATATCCTGAGCCAGATGGACCGTGCCCTCTCGGAGCCAAGGCCGAGCATCTCCGTCTATGCCCCTCGGATCATCACGATCATGATCCCTGTGGATAAGATCCGGGAGGTGATCGGCCCGGGCGGCAAGGTGATCCGGGGGATCGTGGCGGAGTCAGGGGCGAAGATCGATATCTCCGACGATGGGCGGGTGGAGATCGCCTCGGTCGATGAGGCGGCGGCCCAGAAGGCGTTGTCGATCATCAATAAGATCGTCGAGGTCCCTGAGGTCGGCAGAGTCTACCTGGGCAAGGTGGTCAAGATCATGGACTTTGGTGCCTTTGTGCAGATCCTTCCTGGCACCGATGGGCTGTTGCACATCTCTCAGATTGCCGAACAGCGGGTGAAAAAAGTCGAGGAGGTGCTGTCGGAGGGAGACGAAGTCATGGTCAAGGTGATCGACATCGACAAGAACGGGAAGATCCGGCTCAGTCGCAAAGAGGTGTTGGAGTCCGAAAGCACGAGAAAGGCCGAGCAGAGATCCTCCTGATCTATGACGACCTCCTTCTACAACCGCCAGGTGCTGTCGAACGGAATGGTTGTGCTCACCGAACGGATGCCGTCCGTCAAGTCGGCTTCGATCGGAGTCTGGGTCAGGGTTGGCTCACGGGATGAGACGCCGGAGGTGGCTGGTGTCTCGCACTTCATCGAGCACATGCTGTTCAAGGGGACGGAGCGCCGGAGCGCGGAGGAGATCGCCAGGGCGGTTGATGCCGTTGGTGGGACGCTGGACGCCTTCACCAGTCGGGAGAGCACCTGTTTCTATGCCAAGGTGCTGGGCGAGCATCTTCCCCTGGCCATTGAACTTCTCGCTGATACCTTTCTCCACTCTCGCCTCGACCCCCAGGATATCGATCGGGAACGGCAGGTGGTTCTTCAGGAGATCAAGATGGTGGAGGACACCCCGGATGACCTGGTTCACGACCTTTTCGCTGAGGCGATCTGGGGTGACCACCCCGTGGCCAGACCGATCCTGGGTCAGAAGGACACCGTGCTCCGCATGGCGCAAGCCGATATCCGCCGCCACATGGGGCGCTTCTATCGGCCAGACCGCACTGTGGTGGCGGCAGCCGGCGACCTGGACCACGACCGAGTGGTGGAGCTGGTGTTGCGGGCATTCGACGGCTTCGAAGGCCGAAGCTATCACTCTGATCCCCCGGCACCTGTCTCTACGGCGGCCGTGCGGGTCGAGGAGCGTGACACGGCCCAGCTTCACCTGTGCGTGGGGTTAGACGGTCTTCCCTACGCCCACGAGGATCGCTACGCCATCTACCTGCTGAATGCCATGCTGGGCGGCAGCATGAGTTCTCGGCTCTTCCAGGAGGTTCGCGAAAAGCGTGGCCTGGCGTACTCGATCTACTCCTATCAGGCCTCATACCGCGACTGTGGCCTCCTGGTCGTGTATGCCGGGACCAGTCCCGAGTCTTCTGGTCAGGTGGTAGACCTGATCCGCGCGGAGTGCGCCCGCTTGCGCGATCGGCCGATTGCTCCCCGCGATCTCCAACAGGCAAAGGATCAGCTCAAGGGCAACCTGTTCCTCGGTCTGGAGGGGACCAGCAGCCGGATGACTCGCCTTGCCAAAACGGAGATCTACCTCGAGCGCAACCATGATCTCGATGAGATCATCTCCGAAATCGAAGCGGTGTCAATCGATCAGTTCCAGTCGCTTGCCCGGCGGATCTTGCGCGACGAGGCCTTCACCATTACCTTCATCGGCCCTGTCCCCCAGGCCGCGCTGCTCTCCTGACGGCCGATCGGGCCGAATCCCTTCCTTCGACGGACCTCAGTCCAGGCTTCGTGGTCTTGACAACGCGACTTCGCCACTGGGCAACCGGAACCATAGGCGTGTGTAACGAGGAGAAGCGATGATCTCTCGCTATACGCTTCCCCGGATGGCGTCCGTGTGGGAACCGCGCAGTCGCTATGACACCTGGCTTCGTATCGAGCTGCTGGCGTGTGAGGCCTGGGCGGAGCTGGGCAAGGTTCCGCGAGAGGCGCTGACCGTCATCCGGGAGCGGGCCGGCTACGATATTCGCCGCATCGACGAGATCGAACGTGAGGTTCGCCACGATGTCATCGCCTTTGTCTCGGCGGTGGCGGAGCGGGTCGGCCCGGAGGCGCGGTATATCCATCTTGGGTTGACCTCGTATGATGTGGTCGATACCGCCCTTGCCGTTCAGCTTCAGCAGGCTGCCACCATTCTCGTGGAAGATCTGGAGGCCCTCCGGCTGGTTCTCGCCGATCTCGCCCGCCGCCACAAGCGGACGGTGATGATCGGGCGTACGCATGGCGTGCATGCTGAGCCGGTGACCTTTGGTTTGAAGCTGGCGCTCTGGTATACCGAAGCGGGGCGCGATCTCGATCGCCTCCGACGGGCGAAGGAAGCGGTGGCATATGGGAAGCTCTCGGGCGCCGTCGGGACCTTCGCTCACCTTCCGCCGTTCGTGGAGCAGTACGTCTGCACTCGGCTCGGGCTTACCCCGGCACCGATTTCCAGCCAGATTCTCTGCAGGGACCGGCACGCTGAGCTTCTGCTGACGCTCGCCCTGATCGGGACCTCGCTGGATAAGTTCGCCACCGAGATCCGCCACCTGCAGCGGACAGAGGTCCGTGAGGTCGAAGAGCCCTTTGTCGAGGGACAGAAGGGATCGTCGGCCATGCCTCACAAGCGGAACCCGGTCGCGTGCGAACAAGTGTCCGGGTTGGCGAGGCTGCTTCGAGCCTACGCCCAGGCGAGCCTGGAGAACGTTCCCCTCTGGCACGAACGCGATATCAGCCACTCGTCCGTGGAACGGGTCGTCCTTCCAGACGCGACCATCCTGCTTGACTACCTCCTGGTTCGCTTCCGTGAGGTCCTGGAGGGTCTCCGAGTCTATCCGGATCGAATGCGCCAGAACCTTGACCTGACGGAAGGCGTGGTCTTTTCGGAGGCGGTCTTGTTGGCGCTGGTGGACAAGGGCCTCAGCCGTGACGAGGCCTACCGGCTGGTGCAGCGACACGCCATGAAGGCCTGGGAGTCGCGTGAGCCCTTCAAGCAGCTCCTGCTCGTCGACCAAGAGATCCGCCGTCACCTCTCGCCTGCAGAGGTTGAAAAGTGCTTCGATCTGGGCTATCATCTGCGTCATCTGGACGACATCTTCGCTCGCGTAGGCCTCTGATTCATCGAGAGTTCCAGGTTCCAGGTGCCACGTTCCACGTTGAAAAGAGAACCCCCATTTCTTACCCGGAACTCGGAACCCGGAACAGCGAAGCATAACCTGGAACCCGGAACTTGGAACATGGAACGTGTATCATGTTGACTGCGAAAATCTACGTGACCTTAAAGTCTGGGGTCCTCGACGCCCAGGGGGACACCGTGAAGTCCGCCCTTGAAACACTAGGATTCAGGGGAATAGGAGACGTTCGTATCGGGAAGTTTCTGGTGATCAGGCTGGACGGTCACGCCAGGGAACAGGCCGCCGCACAGGTCGAGGAGATGTGCAGGCGACTCCTTGCGAACCCGGTCATTGAAGACTATAGCTTCGAGTTGGAGGAGGCCGGGAGATGAAATTCGGGATCGTGGTCTTTCCCGGCTCCTGGAGTCAACAGGACTTCTATCATGTCATCGTGAACGTCCTGAAGGAGGAGGCGTGTTATCTGTGGCATAAGGAGGCTGATCTTCAAGGCGCCGATTGCGTGATCCTGCCAGGAGGCTTCGCCCATGGCGACTACCTCCGGACCGGCGCGATCGCGCGATTCTCCCCCGTCATGAAAGAGGTGGCCCGGTTTGCCGAGAGAGGTGGCCTGGTCCTCGGGAGCTGCAACGGATTTCAGATCTTGACAGAGGCCGGCCTGTTGGCCGGTGCCCTCTTGCGCAATGATTGCATGCACTACCGGTGCATATGGGTCCATCTGAGAGTGGAGAGCCAGCAGACCCCCTTCACCTCTGCCATGACACGTGGGCAGGTAGTGCGGATGCCGATCTCGCACGGCGAAGGGCGATATTACATCGACGAAGCGGCCCTGAAGCAGTTGGTGGAGAACGACCAGATCGTCTTTCGCTACTGCGACGAGGGCGGCGAGCTCACGAAGGAGGCGAACCCTAACGGTTCGCTTGACCATATCGCCGGCGTCTGCAACGAGCGCCGCAATGTCCTCGGCCTGATGCCCCATCCAGAGCGGGCCGCTGAGGCGATCCTTGGCTCCGAGGATGGACGCGTGATGTTCGCGTCGATCCTCGACACCTTCGCGCGCGCCTGACGCCCCTCATGACTGTCTCCCTGATCACCCCCGATCTCGTCGAGTCCCACGGCCTCACGGCTGAGGAGTACGATCGGATCCTCGCGATCCTGGATCGAGAGCCGAACCTGACCGAGCTTGGGGTCTTTTCCGCGATGTGGTCGGAGCACTGCAGCTACAAGAGCTCGAAGGTCCATCTGGCCACGCTTCCAACGAAGGGCTCCCGTGTCCTCCAGGGCCCGGGCGAGAACGCCGGTGTCCTGGACATCGGGGATGGTCTTGCACTCGTCTTCAAGATGGAAAGCCACAACCACCCCTCCTTCATCGAGCCATACCAGGGGGCCGCCACTGGGGTGGGGGGGATCATCCGGGACATCTTCACGATGGGCGCGAGACCGATCGCGCTCTTCGACTCGCTCCGGTTCGGTCCGCTGAACGATCCGAAGAACCGCTACCTGTTCTGCGGCGTGGTGGCCGGAATCGCAGGGTACGGGAACGCTGTAGGTGTGCCGACCGTGGGAGGAGAGGCCGTCTTTGCCGAGCCGTATAGCTCGAACCCGTTGGTGAACGTCATGTGCGTCGGGATCGCCAGGAAAGATCGGCTCTTCTTCGCCAGGGCGGGTGGGGTCGGCAATCCGGTGATCTATGTCGGGGCCAAGACCGGCCGCGATGGTATCCATGGCGCCACGATGGCCTCTGGGGCCTTCGATGAAGGGTCCGAAGCGAGGCGTCCGACGGTCCAGGTCGGTGACCCATTTCGGGAAAAGCTGCTGATCGAAGCCTGTCTCGAACTGATGGAGGGGGACGATCTGGTCGCGGTCCAGGACATGGGCGCCGCGGGCCTGAGCTGCGCCACGGCCGAGATGGCCAGCCGCGGCGGGACCGGGATCGAGATCGACCTCGCTCTCGTTCCCCGGCGAGAGCAGGGGATGACCCCGTATGAACTGATGCTCTCAGAATCGCAGGAGCGGATGCTCGTTGTCGCCAAGCGGGGACGCGAGCAACGTGTCAGAAAGGTGTTCGAGAAGTGGGACCTCGATGCGGAGGTGATCGGGCGGGTCACCGAGGGCGGGCTGTTGCGGGTCCTCGATCACGGGAAGCTGGTGGCAGAGATCCCGGCCGCCGCACTCGCTGATGGTGCACCGGCCTATCACCGGCCGATGAGCCCTCCTGACGAGATCAGCGAATCGCGTCGGCTCGATCTCTCGGCCGTTCCACCGCCTGGCGATTATGCGGCGGCGCTCCTCGAGCTGCTGCAGTCGCCGAACCTCGCCTGCAAGGAGCCGATCTGGGAGCGGTACGACCACATGCTGTTCTTGAACACGGTGGTCCGGCCTGGATCGGACGCCGTTGTCCTCCGGCTTCCAGGGGGCAGACGCGCCATTGCCCTGTCCACCGACGGCAACGGCCGCTACTGCGCGATAGATCCCTATCGGGGAGGGATGATCGCCGTGGTCGAGGCGGCCAGAAATGTGGTCTGCGCAGGCGGAGAGCCGCTCGCGATCACCAACTGTCTGAACTTCGGGAGTCCGGAGCGACCGGCGATCATGTGGCAATTCGTGGAGGCGGTCAAGGGGATCGGCGAGGCCTGCCGTGCCATGCACACGCCCGTCACCGGCGGCAACGTGAGCTTCTACAATGAGACATCAGGACACGCGATATTTCCCACACCCATCATCGGGATGATCGGCCTTCTGGAAGATGTGGCCCACGCCACCGACCAGTGGTTCAAGACCGAAGGGGATCTGGTGGCACTCCTGGGGGAAACGAAGGAGGAGCTGGGAGCGAGCGAGTATCTCGCGGTGCGGTTCGGCCTGGTCCGTGGCGAGCCGCCGTCGTTGGATCTCGCGACGGAGCAGGCAGCTCAGCGCGCCTGTCTTGAGGCGATTCGGCGTGGAGTTATCCGTTCGGCACACGACTGCTCAGAGGGTGGGCTGGCCGTCGCCCTGGCCGAGTCATGCATCGGGAGGGCAGGGGCGCCGATCGGTGTCGATATCGAGCTCCGAGAAACCATCCGTCCCGACGCGCTTCTCTTCGGAGAATCTCAATCGCGGATCATCGTCTCCCTCCAAGAGGCGGACTGGCCGAGGCTGCAGGAGATTGCAGCCGTGCATCGGGTGCCGCTCACGCGGCTGGGAAGCGTTGGGGGGACGAGGTTGAAGCTTCGGGGCGCGACATTTACCCTCGATCTTCCCATCAAGGAGGTCGAGTCGGCCTGGAGAGGCGGCCTGGCATCGGCCCTGGGCGGCTGAGCAGGGCGGAGGGATGAGCATGAAAGCGGTGCAGATCGGCATACTGGGGTTCGGGACGGTCGGGTCCGGCGTCGTGAAACTGCTCCAGGAGAACGGCGCTCTCATAGAACGGCGGCTCGGCGGGCCGATCGTGATTCGGAGGATCGCCGATATCGACATCTCGCGCAGGCGGAATGTCGATGTGGACCCGGCGCTGCTGACCACCGATGCGATGGTGGTGCTCGACGATCCCGCCATCGACATCGTCGTGGAACTGATCGGGGGCCATGATCCAGCGCTTCGGTTCTGTCAGGCGGCGCTGGCCAGGAAGAAGCATCTGGTGACGGCCAACAAAGCCCTTCTTGCCACTCACGGGCGTGAGCTGTATCGAGCGGCGGCGGCTCAGCGGGTGTCGATCGGGTTTGAAGCGAGCGTGTGCGGCGGCATTCCTTTGATCCGAGGGGTGAAGGAAGGGTTGGTTGCCGATCGGGTCCGCTCGATCACCGGCATTGTGAACGGCACCTGCAATTACATCCTCACGACCATGACGGAGAGCAGGAGGCCATTTGCCGAGGTGCTGGCCGAGGCCCAGGCCAAAAAATATGCCAAAACCAATCCATCGCTTGACATAAACGAAATCAACGCCGCACACAAGCTCCAGATCCTGACGACGCTGGCGTTCGGCGCCTATGTGCCGTTTGACAGGATCTTCGTGGAGGGGATCCGGAGGATCGATGCCTCCGACATCGAGTATGCCAGGGACCTGGGGTTTCGGATCAAGCTGCTGGCGATCGCCAAGCAGCTCAATGGCGAACTGGAGGCCAGGGTACACCCCGCCCTCATTCCGGAGGATCACCTGCTGGCCTCGGTGGGCGGCGTCTATAATGCCGTCTATGTCGTCGGGGATGCCGTGGGCTCTCTCATGTTCTACGGCAGGGGGGCGGGCCAGATGCCAACTGCCTCGGCGGTCGTCAGCGACATCGCGGAGATCGCCAGGAGCCTGCTCCAGGATCGGACTGCGAGGAGTGTCCCTCCCCCGCAGCTCTCCGACCAGGATGCCGATATCAAGGACATGGCTGAGGTCCGAACCTGCTACTACCTGAGGATCATGGCGATCGACAAACCGGGGGTCCTCTCCAGGGTGGCGGGGATCCTGGGCGGCAACAACATCAGCATCGCGTCGGTCATCCAAAAAGGACGCCATGAGCAAAGCGCCGTGCCGATCGTCATGATGACCCACGAGGCGGTGGAGGGCGACATGCAACGCTCGCTCAAGCTGATCGACCATCTCGACGTCGTGAGCCGCGAGACCGTGTGCCTCAGGGTCGAAGGGGCCAGTGGCTGAGCCGGCTATGAGCGCGACAGGTTGGAAAGGAATTATCGACCAGTACCGGGGCTTTCTGCCTGTGACCGACCGGACGCCGGTCGTCACCCTGAACGAGGGGAACACTCCGCTTGTCCGAGCCGAGCGGCTGCGGACGGCTCTCGGGCTTACACCGGAGGTGTATCTGAAATGCGAAGGGCTGAACCCCACGGGCTCCTTCAAGGACAGGGGAATGACGGTGGCCGTCAGCAAGGCGGTAGAGGAGGGGGCGAGGGCCGTCATCTGCGCCTCCACCGGGAATACCTCAGCCTCCGCCTCGGCCTACGCCGCCCGTGCAGGCCTTCGGGCCTTTGTCCTGATCCCGGAGGGGAAGATCGCGTTGGGCAAGCTGTCTCAGGCCATGATCCACGGAGCCCAGGTGCTGCAGATCGAGGGGAACTTCGACCAGGCCCTGGGAATCGTGAGGCAGCTTTCCGGCGATCGGGTCATCGCCTTGGTCAACTCCCTCAATCCGTATCGGATCGAGGGGCAGAAAAGCGCGGCGTTCGAAATCTGCGACCGGCTTGGTCGGAGCCCGGACTACCATTTCATCCCGGTCGGAAACGCGGGCAATATCACCGCCTACTGGAAAGGGTACCAGGAGTACTTTCGGGAGGCGAGGATCAAGGGGTTGCCGAAGATGATGGGGTGGCAGGCGGAAGGCGCAGCGCCGATCGTCCACGGGAAGGTGATTGAGCGGCCCGAGACCGTCGCCTCGGCGATCCAGATCGGGAACCCGGCGAGCTGGCGTGGCGCGGTGGCGGCTGCACAGGAGTCGGGCGGGCGGATCGACATGGTGTCCGACGGCGAGATCATCGACGCCTATCGGCTCCTGGCCCATACCGAAGGGATCTTCTGTGAGTTGGCCTCGGCAGCCTCGGTGGCCGGGCTCATCAAGTTCAGCCGATCGAACAGCTTCCCGAGAGACACGGTCGTTGTCTGCGTCCTCACCGGACACGGCCTGAAAGATCCCGATGCCGCCATTCGCCTTTCGCCAGGACCCGTCACGGTGAAGGCTGATCCAGAGGCCGTCCTCAAGCTCCTCACCCTCTGAGCGCCCGGGCGATTTTCGTTTGACAGAACAGACTGCCGACGGTATAGTGTTGCTCCGTGAGCGGGAATAGCTCAGTGGCAGAGCATCGCCTTGCCAAGGCGAGGGTCGCGGGTTCAAATCCCGTTTCCCGCTCCAAACCTCTGACCCACACAGCCGTCATCGAGCGCGTGTTTATGAAGTAATGAAGAATGTTTTTCAGCGTCGTACCCACCCTTTGTCCTCTTCCGACTCAATTACTGGATGACGTACTGGATGATGTAGGTATTGGCCATTCCATGGCGGCGTAGCCAAGTGGCTAAGGCAGAGGTCTGCAAAACCTTTATTCGGCGGTTCGAGTCCGCCCGCCGCCTCCACTCCAGCCGGAGCTTCTTCCGGGAATCCCGTTGACATCGTGATCGAGTGTACCCGAGTGCTGCACTTGGTGTCTCCCATTGGAGGACACGCATGAGCTTCTCGCGGCTCAGAGCTATCGTGTGCGGGGCTGCGCTTCTCCCTCTGATGACCATCCTCGGTTGCGCACCGATGCCGCCACCCCCCCCGTCCGAAGGGCAGATGCCGGCCCGGCCGGTCCTCGGGGAGCAGGTGCCGCTCATCACCCTGATGCTCTGGCACGCCCGGGACCTCTCGCTTACTACCGAACAGGTCCGGGCCCTCGAGGCCCTTCGTGGCGATTTCCAGAGAGCGGCGGACCTTCAGACCGCGGAGCTTCAACGGATCGAACTGGAGCTCCAGGGATTACTCAGTCGGGAGCAGATCGACATGTCTCAGGTGGAGACAAGAATCCGCAAGATAGAGGCGCTTCGAACTGACCTCCGCCTCGGTCGGATCAAGACCGTCGAGAAGGGGAAAACGATCCTCACACCGGAGCAGTGGCGGAAGCTTCAGCCCCTGATTCGTGGGGGACCATAGCGAATGAGAGGGGGGAAAACCTGTGGCTAGGCGCACCAAGGTTCAGGTAGGTAATGAAACAGTTGATGGGATCGACCTCGATTTCCGGACGCTCCGAGAGGAGTGGAACGAGTACGAGACAGAAGACGGCAGCCGGATTCGGGTCAAGCTCGTGGTAAGCGAGATTATCCGGACCGACCGTTTCGATCACCAGATCGATCAGCCGATCTATGTGGTCCGCTCTGGCAATATCGTTGTCACCAAAGCTCCGGACGAATTGAAGGAGGAACTGCGGCGGCGTGCCCCAGGGTAGCAGCACATTTATATCACAGATTGCTATATAATAATCAACAGGTTAAATAGCTTATTTGATGTAAAGTCTTAGATATTTACTTTGGTGGAAATGGTGACGGTTTGATAGGTTAATCAAAACTCCCGTGTTCAGAATTGATGCTATTGCCGGGGTGGCGGAACTGGGAGACGCACGGGACTTAAAATCCTGCGGGCCTCTGGCCTATGCGGGTTCGACTCCCGCCCCCGGCACCAAAGAAATCAAGAATTTATAGTGCTGGAAATTGTCCTCCCCATCGAAGAGAGTCGGAAATTGTGAAAGAAATGTGAAAGTTCTCAGGAAGAGCGATCCGGCGCGAGTTGGGGGACTAGACACAGTTGGAGGGATAGGACTCAGGATGATGAGGGGGAGAGTTCACCGGTGGCCCGTGTCAGAGCCCCGCAGCGGCCGCGTCTCGGGCCACGAGGACGGAGGAGGGGCCTCGGATTCTTGAGTAGGGCACCTTCGGAACATCGCCGGGAGGCCGTGCCTTCGAGAAATTGGAGACGCGGCCTCAGCTTATTGATCAGTCGATGCTCAAAGGATTGGGGGTGCGGGCTGCAAATTCTTGAGGGGAGATTGTCAACCTGGAAATTCCAAGAAGCAAGAACAGCAACGACTTATGGGGGCGAATACTTAAGCTGCGTGTGAGATCCCGAATCGCCTGGCTGAGATCCCCATTCAACCTCGAATAGCCGGCCGTCAAATGAAGGGGAATCACTTGAAGAACATTTTCATTCGGGAAGGCGGCGTGGCGCGGCAGTATGCGGGCGACGAGCCACCGCTGCGATCGGAACTGTTCAGCAGCGACCAGATGGAGCAGCATGGCAAGACCCTGGCGGGCTCGCACACG
>JBGQIR010000017.1:0-16326 GCA_041498535.1 Methylomirabilis sp. (SeqCode) | reverse complement strand
CCAGGGTCTTCGCAGAGGCCCTGATCGCGGTCGTCAAGGATGTGGGCTGCACCATCGTGCTGGAGCCAGGACGAGTGATCGCGGGAAATGCGGGGGTCCTGGTGACCAGGGTCCTATACACCAAGCAGACGCCCGCGAAGTATTTCATCATCGTCGATGCCGGAATGAACGACCTGATCCGTCCTAGCCTCTACGGCTCGTTCCATTCCATCCTTCCTGCCAGGCGGAAGGACGGGAAGGAGACGGTGCTGGCCGATGTGGTAGGTCCCGTCTGCGAGTCGGGAGATTTCCTGGCGAAGGATCGGTCGATGCCCCCGGCGGAGCCCGGTGAGCTGCTGGTGGTGATGAGCGCTGGCGCCTATGGCTATACGATGGCGTCCAACTACAATAGCCGCCCCCGGCCTCCGGAGATCCTGGTGAAGGGGGATCGCTACTTCACGGTCCGGGAGCGGGAAAGTTACGAGGATCTCATTCGAGGGGAACACATCCTTCCGGATCTGTAGGAAGGAGTTGTGTCATTCTGAGGCGGAGCCGAAGAATCTCAAGGACTGCTCAGGGCAGGCTCCGGCGAAGAATCTGTGATCGATGTAAGATCCTTCACGGAGCTTGTCCTGAGATTCTTCACGGAGTCTACCCTGAGCAAGATCAGATCCTTCGCTTTGCTCAGGATGACAGGGTTCGAAGGGTTCAGAATGACTAACGAAGGATTCAGGATGACAGGCTTTACCCAAAGATCCATAGCCGGGTGACTTATTCAGCGAAGCTCTGGGACAGGACACTAGGAATGTGCGCGGTGCGGGGTGTGAGGTAAGCTAGGGAACGAAACGGCATGCAGAAGCTAAGCTTTACCAAGATGAGCGGAAGCGGGAACGATTTCGTCATGATCGACAACCGCGATGGCCGACTGGATGTCGAGCCCAGGACGCTGGCCAAGCGGATCTGCCGGCGTGGGCTGTCGGTAGGCGCCGACGGCGTGATTTTGGTAGAGCCGTCTTCCAAGGCAGATTTCCGGATGCGGATCTTCAACGCCGACGGCAGCGAGGCCGAGATGTGCGGCAATGGAGGCCGCTGTGTCGCCCGGTTTGCCGAGATGCTGGGGATCGTGGGGCCCCGAATGGCCTTTGAGACCCTGGCTGGGATCATCCGGGCCGAAGTCAACGGCACCCGGGTCAAGCTCCAGATCAGTCAACCACACGACCTCCGCCTCCGCCAATCGATCGAGGTTGATGGCGTCGTGCACCAGCTTCACAGCATCAATACGGGTGTTCCTCACGCCGTTATCCTTTGCTCGGACCTGGAGGAGGTCGCGGTCCGGGCTCTGGGGCGCCAGATCCGGTTTCATCCCGCCTTTCAGCCTGCGGGGACCAACGTCGATTTTGTTGCCGCTCTCAACTCGAAAGGTCTTGTGATTCGGACTTATGAACGCGGCGTCGAGGATGAGACGCTCGCTTGCGGCACGGGGGCGGTCGCCTCGGCACTGGTTGCGGCATCGTTGGGGCTCGTCTCGTCCCCGGTCCAGGTAAGAGTGAGGAGCGGTGAAACGCTGACCGTCCACTTCAGCGGCAATGGACCGGAGTTTCGCGAGGTCTTTTTCGAGGGGGAGGTTCGCTTGATCTATCAGGGCGAACTGATGGAGGAGGCGCTGTTAGCGTAGTTTCGGGTTTGGAGTTCCGGGTTTCGAGAACTTCAAACTTGAAACCCGAAACTCGAAACTGTAGTGACAGGAGGGCGTCATGAAAAGAGTGTTTCAGGGTTCGATGGTGGCGTTGGTGACCCCCTTCAAGGACGGGCGGGTTGACGAGGCCAAAGTCCGGGAGCTGGTTGAGTATCAGATCAAGAACGGGACCGATGTCCTCGTCCCCTGTGGGACGACAGGCGAGTCGCCGACCCTGAGCCATGACGAGCACAAGAGGGTGATCGAGCTCACGGTGGAAGCGGCGAACAAGCGGATACCGGTTGTTGCCGGCACCGGATCGAACAGCACGGCCGAAGCGATCGAGCTCACCCGTCACGCCAAGCAGGTCGGGGTCGACGGCGCTCTTCTGGTCCTCCCCTACTACAATAAACCGACCCAGCAGGGACTGATCGCCCACTGTCGCGCCGTTGCCGACGCCGCGGAGCTGCCGCTGATCCTCTACAACATCCCCGGTCGAACCGGGGTCAACATGCTGCCGGAAACCCTGGCGGTGCTGGCAGATCATCCGTACATCGTCGGAATGAAGGAGGCGACGGGCAACCTGGAACAGATGACCCAGGACATCGTCTTGTGCGGTGACAAACTCTCGTTCCTGTCCGGAGATGACACCTTGACTCTCCCCTTGATGGCGGTAGGAGGCCGAGGTGTGATCTCGGTGGTGGGGAACATCGTGCCACGCGACGTGGCAGAGTTGACCCGCGCCTTCCTCAACGGTGATTGGAAGCGGGCCAGGGAACTCCACTTGAAGCTCTTCCCCCTCTGCCAGGCGATGTTTTGCGAGACGAACCCGATCCCGGTCAAGACCGCTATGGCCCTCCTGGGGAGGATCAGCGGGGAGCTTCGCCTGCCGCTCTGCGCTATGAGCGAGGCCAACCTCAACAGGCTCAAGGGGGCGATGCGGGCGTATGGCCTTCTCGGCTGAGATGGTGCATCCGGCTCTACCCCTCTCCCCTGAACCCTCTACCCTACACCCTCGGTTTTCACCCCCGGGGTCCGCATGATAGGCGCCATTGTCTGCGGTGCGGCCGGCCGGATGGGCGGCCGGATCGTGGCCATGGTGAAGGAAGCGGAAGACTTTGCCATAGCCGGGGCAGTGGAGCGACCTGGCCATCCGAGTCTCGGCAAGGATGCCGGGGAGTTGGCTGGCGTGGGCAAGATCGGCATCAGCGTTGCCGACGATCTGAACTCGGTGGTCAAGGGGGGACAGGTCGTCTTCGACTTCACCGCGCCTCAGGCAGCCCTGGCCCATCTCGCAGTCGCCGCTCAAGCCAAGGTGCCCATAGTCCTCGGGACAACGGGGTTCACCGCGGCGGATCTGAGCAGGATACAGGAGTTGAGCGGAGTGGTCCCGTGTGTCCTTTCCCCGAACATGAGCATCGGGGTCAACGTCCTGTTCAAGGTTCTGGCTGAGGTCGCCTCGACTCTCGGGAGCGACTATGATGTCGAGATCTTCGAGACCCACCACCGTTTCAAGAAGGATGCTCCCAGCGGGACTGCCCTCAGGATGGCGGCAGTCATCGCGGCGGCGCTGGGCCGCGATCTTGATAAGACGGGAATCTACGGTCGGAAGGGATTGGTTGGAGAGCGGGGCAAGGAAGAGATCGCGATCCATGCGCTGCGGGCCGGCGATGTGGTCGGAGAGCATACGGTGGTGTTTGGCGGCATGGGGGAACGGATTGAGGTCACCCACCGGGCCCACAGCCGCGACAATTTCGCCCGCGGCGCGCTGCGCGCGGCTCGGTGGGTCATCGGACGGCCACCGGGCCTCTACGATATGCAGGATGTGCTCGGATTGAAGGAGAGAGGCTAAGCACTCAGCGATCAGTGTTTGTGTTCGAGCTGAGAGCTGATAGCTGACAGCTTTCCGGCGCGAAAATTCAGAGAGGGCTTAGGGAACCACACTCATGAGGATTGTACGATTCGCGGTCGGCAGGGAGCCGAGGTACGGACTGGTGGAGGAGAGCATCGTCCGGGAGATCCGGGGCGATATCTTCGGCAAGTTCACTGTGACGAACAAGAAGCATTCGGTGAAGCGGATCAAGTTTCTCGCGCCGACCGCGCCCTCCAAGATCGTGGCAGTGGGGTTAAACAACCGCGATCATATCGCCGAGATGAAGCACGAGTTGCCCGACGAGCCGATCATCTTCTTGAA
Organism: Methylomirabilis sp. (SeqCode); assembly: GCA_041498535.1. Classification (GTDB taxonomy): domain Bacteria; phylum Methylomirabilota; class Methylomirabilia; order Methylomirabilales; family Methylomirabilaceae; genus Methylomirabilis. The sequence continues at coordinate 12,478 of JBGQIR010000017.1, read as the reverse complement.
GCCGCCGACGGCGGTCCTCCCCCATCATGGCAGGATTGTCTATCCGAAGTCGTGCGGGCGACTGGATTATGAGGCGGAGCTGGGGGTGATCATCAAGCGGACCGCGAGGGCCGTTCCGGCTGAAAGGGCGTTGCGCTACGTCCTGGGGTTTGTGTGCTTCAATGACGTGACGGCGCGGGACCTGCAGCGGAAGGATGGACAATGGACTCGGGGGAAATCGTTCGATACCTTCGCCCCATTCGGCCCCTGGATAGAAACCGAACTGGACTTGTCCGATGCGCCGATCCGCGCGTACCTGAACGGCGTGATCCGCCAAGAGTCGAACATCAATAACTATATCTTCGACGTTCCGTACCTCATTCATTTCATCTCCACGGTGATGACACTGTACCCTGGAGACGTCATTGCTGCCGGCACCCCCTCTGGCGTGGGTCCGATGCAGCCCGGCGACACGATCGAGATCGAAGTGGAAGGGGTCGGCCGACTCAGCAATACGATCGTCCGTGAGTGAAGGGCATCGTTTCCTGAAGAAGCCTCGCGAGAAGGCAGATCCTGATCCTCTGAGGAGATGAGAGCTACATGGGACGATCCTTCGTCGTAGCACAAAGGCTTTCAAAGCTCCCTCCCTATCTCTTCGTCGAGATCGACCGACTGAAGCAGGAGGCGATCCGGCGCGGGATGGATATCATCAATCTGGGGATCGGTGATCCGGACCTGCCTACCCCTCCGCACATCGTGAGAAGGATGCAGGAGGCCGCCGCCGACAGGCGGAACCATCAGTACCCGTCATACGAGGGAATGCTGAGCTTCCGGCAGGCGGCGGCAGAGTGGTACGGCAAACGGTTTGGCGTGACCCTCGATCCCGAGACCGAGGTGCTGAGCCTGATCGGTTCCAAAGAGGGGATCGGCCATACCCCGTTGGCCTTCGTCGATCCAGGTGATGTCGTCCTGATTCCCGATCCGGGTTATCCCGTGTATCAGGCGGGGACTATCTTTGCCGAAGGGGTTCCTCACTTCATGCCCCTCACGCAGCAAGGCGGGTTCCTTCCCGACTTCCGCGCGATCCCTGCGGACGTGCTCAGGAAGGCACGGATCCTCTTCCTGAACTATCCCAACAACCCGACGGCCGCTGTGGCGCCCGGGACCTTTTTTGCCGAGGCTGTCGCCTTCGCCCGGAAGCACGGGCTGATTCTGTGCCACGACGCCGCGTATTCGGAGATGGCATTTGACGGCTATCTCCCGGAAAGCCTGTTGGCGGTGGAGGGCGCCAAGGAGGTGGCGATCGAGTATCATTCCCTCTCCAAGACGTACAACATGACCGGGTGGCGAATCGGTTTTGCCGTTGGCTGTCGCGAAGTTCTCGCCGGTCTTGGCCGGATCAAGACAAACCTGGACTCCGGGGTCTTTCAAGCCGTGCAGGAAGCCGCCATCGCCGCGCTGAAGGGCCCCCAGGATTGCGTTGACGAGATGCGGGCCACTTACAGGGAGAGGCGGGATGCCCTCGTTGATGGTTTGTCGGCGCTGGGGTTCGCCGTGGATCGGCCCAAGGCCACCTTCTATGTCTGGATTGGCGTCCCGAAGGGGCACACCTCCGCCTCCTTCGCTTCCGCACTCCTCTCCGAGATCGGGATCGTCATGACCCCGGGAACCGGTTTCGGCCGGCACGGCGAGGGGTTCGTTCGAGCGGCCCTAACGGTGGACGTTCCGAGAATCAGGGAAGCAGTGCAGCGAATCGCCGCCTCGAACCTCAAGCCCCACTAGGTAACAAGATGGCAGGGTTCCCTACAAGGCACGATGTTCTCGAGACCCTAAACCCTAAACCCTTTTCCCTCGACCATGAGTGAGCGCGCCTATATCGGGATCGGCTCCAACCTTGGTGATCGGATCAACCAGTGCCGGCAGGCCATGAGGGCCATTTCTGGCATTCCCGAGGTGAAGGCCATGCTCGTCTCATCACTCTACGAGGCGGCCCCGGTCCCTCCGGCCTCGGGTGGCTGGTTTGTGAACGGGGTGATCTCGGTGGAGACGACGTTGCCGCCGGAGAAGTTGCTTCGAGAGCTGCAGCGGACCGAACGGGAGATGGGCCGCACGCCGGCCAGGGCGCCGGGAGAAGATCGAACTATCGATCTCGACCTGTTGCTTGTCGGTTCGCAGGTGTTGGAGCGACCGGAGTTCGTGTTGCCCCATCCCCGCCTGCATCAGCGACGCTTCGTCCTCGTGCCGCTCTGTGAACTCGCCCCGGATCTTCTTCACCCTGTCCTGGGTATCACGATGCGCGCGCTGCTCGAGCGTCTCGACGACCCCTCACCGGTCCGACTGCTGGCGCGGGTAGAGCATCCCGTGCCGACGGGGTAGGGCCGAGACCGTGACGTAGCCATGTCTAATCCTCGGTACATTGTAGTCGAGGGCCCGATCGGCGTCGGCAAGACGAGCTTCGCGGAGTTGCTGGCCGAGCGGTTACAGGCCAGGAAATTGTTGGAGGGGCCTGAGGAAAATCCATTCCTGTCCCAGTTCTACACCGACATGCGTCGCTACGCGTTTCAGACCCAGCTCTATTTCCTTTTGAACCGTTTTCGCCAACAACAGGAACTGGTTCAGTTCGACCTTTTCAAACAGTTCCTGGTGAGCGACTATCTCTTTGCCAAGGATAAGATCTTCGCGTATCTGACCCTCGACGACAATGAACTTACCCTCTACGAGCGGTTGCACCCGCTTCTGGAGATGCGCGTCCAAAAGCCGGACCTCGTCCTCTATCTACAGGCCAGCACCGATGTCCTGATGCGGCGGATCCAGTTGCGGGCGAGACCTTACGAGCGGGACCTCACTCGGACCTATCTGGAAGACGTGAACGCGGCCTACAATCACTTTTTCTTCCATTACTCGGCGACGCCGCTGCTCGTAGTCAATACAAATGAGATCGACTTCGTAAAGCACAAGGAGGATTTCGAAGACCTGGTCAAACAGGTCGAGACGGTGCGGGCAGGCACCCATTACTACGTACCGCTTGGATCCCGCAAGTAGGGACCGAGACGGAAAGGCGTCCACACGGCGATGTCCGGACATACCCCTGCGGCTCGAGACAGTGCGCTCGCTCGAAGCCGGTTGAGAGGACGGCGATCGTTGTCGAGACAAAGCGAGGCCTTCCGGATCGGTCCGGTGGGCCTTTTCGTTTGTGTCAGGATCAATCACCGATTTCCGTTCGAACGGGGAAAGGAGGGATCGATCATGGCCGATCAGAGGGTCAGGACGGTCACCTTGCAGCAGATGAAGCGAGAAGGGCGAAAGATCACGATGTTGACGGCGTATGATTACCCGATGGCGCTGATTGTCGATCGTGCCGGAATCGATGTGATCCTGGTCGGCGACTCTGGCGGGATGACGGTCCTGGGATATGAAACCACGATCCCCGTGACCATGGAAGAGATGCTCATGATGACCAGGGCCGTCACCCGCGCTGTCAAGCGGGCCATGGTAGTTGCCGACATGCCGTTCATGTCTTACGAGGCTGAACCGGCCGAGGCGGTCAGAAACGCCGGACGCTTCGTGAAGGAAGGCTTGGCTCATGCTGTCAAAGTCGAACGTGGCCTTCCGTCCCTGGCTGGCGTGAGAGCGATCGTGGAAGCAGGCATTCCGGTCATGGGCCACGTTGGGCTTACACCCCAAACAACCGTCCTTCGGGAAGGCTTCAAGGTCCAGGGGAGGGGGCTGGACGCCGCGCGGCACATCCTTGACGACGCCTTGGCCCTTGAGAAGGCGGGTGTCTTCGCCATCGTGCTCGAGGCAATACCCAGCGCCCTCGCTCGGATTATTACCGACAGGCTAACCATCCCCACGATTGGGATCGGGGCTGGGCCCGACTGTGACGGCCAGGTCCTGGTGACCCACGACCTGCTGGGGTTCTTCGATCGCTTTGCCCCAAAGTTCACGAAACAGTATGCCGATCTCACGAAGGTAATCGGCGATGCTGTGGGCCGGTTCCGGGAAGATGTGGTCGAAGCTCGATTCCCCGAAGCCGTCCACGCCTTCTCGATCGATCAGGAGGTTGAGAGAGCGCTACTGGAGGAATGAGAAATGGGTGCGAGGTGCGAAGTGCGGAGTGCGAGGTCCCGAGGCCCGGAGAGAGCGCTCCAGGGAGAATAAGAGGGAAGCCGTGCAGACCATTCTTGAGCCGTCTGCGGTCCAGCGCCTGTGCGATTCCTTTCGAAGCGGGGGTAAGACGATCGGATTCGTGCCGACGATGGGCTTTCTTCACGAGGGACACCTTTCTCTCATGCGGACGGCGCGGGCCGAAAATGCTGTCCTGGTGGTCAGCATCTTCGTCAATCCGACCCAGTTCGGCCGAGGGGAAGACTTCGACAGCTACCCGAGGGACCTGCAGGGTGATCTGATCCAGATCGAGAGGGCGGGAGGTGATCTGGTATTCGCCCCACCCGCGGAGGTGATGTACCCGGAGGGGTTTCGCAGCTTCGTCGAGGTAACGGAACTCACAGATGTGTTGTGTGGTGCCTCACGTCCTGGACACTTCCGTGGCGTGGCTACCGTCGTGACGAAACTGTTGAACCTCATAAGACCGCATCGGGCCTATTTTGGGCAGAAGGACTACCAGCAGTCGGTGGTGATTCGGCGGCTGGTGGCGGACCTCAACTTCGACCTCAAGGTTGTGGTATTGCCGACGATCCGGGAGCCCGACGGCCTCGCAATGAGCTCACGAAATGCTTGTCTGACCCCTGAACAGCGAAGAGCGGCCCTTGTCCTCTATCGGTCTCTCAGGCATTCGGAAGAGCGCGTCAGGGAAGGGGAGAGGAATGCCAAGGCCATCTGCGATGAGATGCGAGGGATGATCGAGGCGGAGCCGCTGGCCAGGATTGACTATGTCGCCCTCTGCGACCCTGAGACGCTGAAGCCGATCGATTGGATGGAGGGCTCCACGCTGGCCGCCCTCGCGGTGCGATTCGGCTCCACCCGCCTTATCGATAATATCCTGATCTCGCTTCCCTAACGGCATCCCCAAGTGCCATGAGTGGGCGTTGATCCACTCGGGGATGCCTTCCGCCCGCCATTCGACGCACCTCACATTTTGCTTGACAAGGGAAATGGGGTTATGTAAGGTTGCGCTGTAGTGGGATGAAGTGGGATAAATTGGTATAGATTGTCATAGAGAGGCAAACGCTCCCATGTTCCGCGGAAGCTTCGAACACGCCATCGATGACAAGGGACGGCTGAGCATTCCCGCCAGATACCGCGAGATTCTCAAGCGGCGGCGTGAGCGTGAGCTGGTCCTCGTCGATCTTCTCTTTGACACCTGCATCGCAGCCTACCCGAGCAAGGCCTGGCAACAGATCGAGCAGAATCTCCTCAGCAAGGGGAACTCGGATAAGAGGTTCCGAGACTACGTTCGGTACATTTCAGCCCGTGCGGTCGAGTCTCCAGTTGATGGTCAGGGGCGGATCCTGATCCCTCCCCAACTCCGGGAAAAAGCAGACCTGCGCCGCGATGTCGTGATTATCGGGGTCCTGGACAAGATCGAGATCTGGAATAAGGAACGCTGGGCGCAGTTTAGCGCGCAGGAGCGAGATCCTGAGGATTACGCCAGCAAGCTGGCGGAGCTTGGGATCCGCGTCTAGGAAGAGAGGAAGAGCGACATGGTTCACATCCGGCGAAATGAAGGGCGTGGGGTGGCTGTACTCGAGCCTGCGGGGGAGATCGACCTTCCATTGGTCGACGCGATCAGAAACTCGATCGCTGCGCTCGTGCAGGAAGGGTATTCACGGCTGATCCTGGACTGCAGGGGCGGATGTCGTGTCCCGTATCTGGTCTCCGGCATGCTGCGCGAGCGGGTGCGTCGACTTGCTGCGATGGGCGGGTCCATCTGCTTGGTTCGGACCTCACCGACCCTCAGTCATGCACTCGGGGCAGCGAGACTGCCATCGCCACTCCCGATCTTTCCCGACGAGGACTCGGCATTGCGGTCCTTCGGTCCGTTTCGGGCCGGAACCCCCGGGGGCCTGTAGCCATTGAGGGCCGTCATCTCCCGGTCCTGCTACAGGAGGCGATGGCCATCTTGCAGCCGCGGTCGGGTGGCCGCTACCTCGATGCGACCGTCGGGATGGGGGGGCACGCAGAAGCCCTCCTGATCGGAAGCGGACCGTCGGGTCACCTCTGCGGGATTGACCGGGACGCCGAGGCCCTTGACTTGGCCCGCCATCGGCTTGGGCAGTTCGGCGACCGGGTCGAATTGCTTCAGGGTGAGTTCGGGATGGTGGGCTCCATTGCTGTCGAGAACGGATGGGGACTTTTCGACGGGATCCTGTTTGACTTGGGTCTTTCGTCTTTTCAACTGGACGATGCCTTCAGGGGATTCAGCTTCACCCGGGATGGGCCACTCGACATGCGGATGGACCGTCAGGGAGGGAAGAAGACGGCTGCAGAGCTGCTCGCCAAGCTTCCAGAAGGTGAGATCGCCGATATCCTCTGGCGCTACGGCGAGGAGCGCTGGGCGAGGCGAATTGCGTCCCGGATCGCCGCTGAGCGACGTCGACGGCCCTTCACTTCCACCGCCCAGCTCGCGCGGCTCGTGGCGGAAGCGATCCCAAGGGCTGCCTGGCCGAGGCGAATCCATGTGGCGACACGGACGTTTCAAGCCTTGCGCATCGCGGTGAACGACGAGTTGGGATCGCTCGCGCGCGGACTCCAGGACGCCATCGGCCTGCTCGTTCCGGGAGGCCGGATCTGCAACATCAGCTTTCATTCCCTGGAGGATCGGATCGCGAAAGAAACCCTTCGGGGCTGGGCACGTTCGGAGCCGCCGCGTGTCCGTCTGCTGACCAAACGACCGATCGTCCCCGCGGAAAGTGAGATCGAGGCCAATCCCCGCGCTCGAAGCGCGAAGCTGAGGGCCGCAGAGCGACTTTGCTAGAGGAGGCGATGGAGTGAGGGGGCAGGGTATTACCGCGTTCACGAGGATTGCGCGAGACCAGCCGAGCGCTTTCTTGAAACCGCGGGTTGACCAGATCCGAAGATTCGATCTTCTGCCGTCGATTCTCCTGGGCGGCCTTGTCCTCGCCGGGGTCCTCTTTTATGTGTGGCAGCATATCCAGGTGGTGCGGCTCGGATACCAGATCGAGCATTTCCAGGGTGAGCGCATCGCTCTCATTCGGCAGGAGAAGGAGCTGCGCTTCGAGGTCGCCCGGCTCAAGTCACTCCGTCGAGTGGAGGAAATCGCCCGCCATCAGCTTGGATTCACGAGCCCGAGGCCTGGTCAAATGATCCTGGTTGAGTAGCCTTCGAGAGGCTTCTGATGCCGATCCAGCGTGGTTCTCGCGGCAGGTCATCCGCAAGGGGGGAGGCGAAACCCTCGTCAACCGGCAGTGGCCGGCATCGACGCCGGATCATCTTGTTGTTCCTCTCGCTTGCTGCGGCCCTCGTCATCATCTCCGGCCGCCTCTTTTCCCTCCAGGTTCCACAGCACCCGAAGCTGGTTGAGGCGGCCAATCGGCAGTACCGGCGGCTGGTTCCGCTGATTTCGCGGCGAGGAACCATTTACGATCGCAATGGGCGCGAGCTGGCGGTCAGCCTTCGGGTCTCCTCGATCTTCGCTCAACCTCTTCAGGTGGAAGACAAGGCGCGAGCCGCATCTGCCCTGTCCGCTGTACTGAATCTGCCCGCCCAGAGAGTCCTTGAAAAGCTGAAAGCGGATAAGCCATTTGTCTGGATGAAGCGATCAGTCTCTTCGGATGAGGCGGAGGCGGTCGCGAAGTTGGGTTTGAAGGGGATCGCATCCGTTCCGGAGGGCAAGCGGTTCTACCCAAAGCAAGAGCAGGGGGCACACCTGCTGGGATTCGTAGGGACGGACGATCGAGGGCTCGAGGGGCTGGAGCTACAGTACGACTCTTACCTGGCTGGGAAGCCCAAGTGGGTCGTCCGACAACAGGACGCCCTTGGCCGCCCGATCTTCCGGGAGGAAGCGGGTGAGACGCAAGGCTCAGATCTGTACCTGACGATTGACGAAGTGATCCAATACGTCACCGAGCGGGAGCTTGAGGCGGCGGTCTCGCAATCCGGGGCCTTGAGCGGCAGCGCCATCGTCATGGACCCGGTCACCGGCGAGATTCTGGCACTTGCCAACTACCCTACCTTCAATCCCAATGCGTATGCAGAGGCCCCTGCGTTCGCCCGCCGGAACCGGGCGGTGGTGGATTACTACGAGCCGGGGTCAGCCTTCAAGGTTATTGTCGGGGCCGGCGCATTGGAGGAGAGGCTCGTGCGACCGGAGGATCGGTTTAACGGCGAGGGCGGCGCGATTGAGGTGGCCGGGATCACAATCCGCGATCACGAGCGATTCGGGACCATCACCTTCTCCGAGGTGTTGGCGCACTCAAGCAACGTGGGCGCCATTAAGGTCGGCATGCGCCTGGGCAAGAGCCTCTATTACGACTACATAAGCGGATTCGGGTTCGGGAATCTGACTGGGATCGATCTGCCCGGAGAAACCCCGGGCATGATCCGGCGCCCGAAGGAGTGGTCGGCCCTCTCCCTGGCTTCCATCTCGATCGGGCAGGAGGTCTCCGTGACGCCGCTGCAGATGCTGGTGGCAGTGAGCGCGGTGGCGAACGGCGGCGTGCTGGTCCGTCCCCACGTCGTACGGACGATCACGGCAGCGGAAGGCAAGGTTGCCCGCGAAACCGCCCCAGTGCAGCTCCGTCGAGTGATCTCGGATGGAACGGCCAGAACTCTCACCACCATCCTTCAAGGGGTGGTCACCGAGGGGACAGGGAAGGCTGCCGCGGTGGAAGGGTTCGAGGTGGCGGGGAAGACCGGGACCTCCCAGAAGCTGGATCAGGCCACCCGCCGCTACTCCCAGGATAAGGTGGTGGCGTCATTTGTCGGATTTGTTCCGGCCGAGCAGCCCCGGCTGGCAATCGTCGTGGTCATCGACGAGCCAAGGACGCTCCGGTGGGGTGGATCGATTGCGGCGCCGACGTTTCGGGAGATCGCTCGAGAGTCCCTGAAGCATCTCAGGATTTCCCCGGCCGCCAGGGGGCAGCTTCGGGTGGCGGAGGGGATTCGCGGTGCGGCTTTTCGCCTTAATTGAGGGGACTGAGTACCAGTTCCTTCGCGGTTCGCTCGATGTGGAGGTATGCGGGATCCGCTATGATTCCAGACAGGTCAAGCCCGGAGACCTCTTTGTCTGCATCAAGGGATTTGCGCTGGATGGCCACGATTTCCTCCCGGAGGCCTGGGCGGCGGGAGCCGTGGCGGCCCTTGTAGAGCGAAACGAGCTGGCGGAATCTGCGCTGCAAGGAGGGACGGTGGTGAAGGTGGGCGATGCTCGGAAGGGGCTCGCCGTGGCCGCTTGTCGATTCCACGATCATCCCTCCCGCAAGCTCACCCTGGTCGGCGTGACCGGGACCAACGGCAAGACCACTACCACCTACCTGATCGAGTCGGTGCTGCGGCGTGCAGGGCATCAGGTGGGGCTGATCGGCACCATCGCGTACCGCTGCGGCGGGATCGAGATAGATGCCGCTCGGACCACGCCGGAGGCCTCTGATCTGCAGGTTCTTCTAGAACGGATGGTGAGCCTTGGCGTGGACAGCGTTGTTATGGAGGTCTCGTCGCATGCCTTGGCCCTCCATCGTGTCGATGGTTGCGAGTTTGACGTGGCCGTATTCACCAACCTGACTCAGGACCACCTTGACTTTCACGGCAGCATGGAGGCATATCGGAGAACAAAGCTCTCGCTGTTTGAAGGCCTGGGTGTTGGGGCAACAAAAGCAACGGAGAAGGCGGCGGTGATCAACAACGACGATCCCGCCGCCGATCTTTTTTTGGGCGCAGCAAAAACCAGGCGGTATACCTACGGTCTGGAACAGCCGGCGGATCTGTCGGCAACCGATGTCCACATCGGCCTGGATGGAGTTCGGTGTCGGCTGCAGACCCCGTGGGGGGCGACGGCAATCCACTCTGCCTTGCTGGGACGCTACAACTTGTCTAACATCCTGGCGGCGGCAGCCGCAGGGTTGCATCTGGGGGCGAGGCTACCGGAGGTGGCCGAAGGGATCTCGGAACTGTGCCACGTTCCGGGCCGGTGTGAACGTGTAGACGAGGGGCAGGAGTTCGGTGTCATGATCGATTATGCGCATACCCCTGACGCCCTGCAGCGCGTCCTTCGCATGGCCCGCGAATGTTGCCAGGAACGCCTGATTGTGCTGTTCGGATGTGGAGGCGATCGGGACCGGGGGAAGAGGCCGCTGATGGGAGAAACCGCTCTACGGCTGGCCGACTTCACCGTGATCACATCAGACAATCCACGTAGCGAGGACCCACATCGGATCGTCCGGGAGATCGAGGAGGGAGCCAAAAAGGTGTGGGGTCAGGGGAGGGGCTATGTTATAATTCTTGATCGAGCGATGGCGATTCGCGAAGCCCTTGCGCTGGCGCAACGAGGCGACATGGTGGTGATCGCCGGGAAGGGTCACGAGACCTATCAGATCTTAGGCGACCGCACGATCCCTTTCGACGACCGGAAGGTGGCCCGGGAGGCGCTCCACGAGCTGGGGTTCAGGCGAGGGTGATGGGCGATCTCATGCGGGCAAATGCGGAAGAAGAGAGCCTTCACCATGATACTCAGCGAGAGCGCATGGAAGCGGAGAATGGCCATAGTGGCTGGTCACGCGGATGCAGAGGGAAGGAGGCCACCGACGCAGCAAGCAGGAGAAGGAGAAGATCGGATTGGTCATGCTTGGGGTTCTTCGAGGCGGGAGCCCCGGCGGGCCGTGAGGTCATGGCATGCTTGTCCGTGTCAATGACCTGGACACCCATTGTACCGTGTGGGGAGAGGGCAGGTCAGTCGTCTTGCTTCATGGGTGGGGCATCTCTGGCGATTCGCTGGCTGGGGTCGCCAAGGCCCTGGAGGATCGGTTCCGCGTGTATGTCATCGACTTGCCGGGCTTCGGCTGGACCCCACCGCCTCCTGAGGCGTGGGGAACGCGGGATTACGCCTCCCATGTCGAAGCGTTCATGGATTGCGCAGAAATCGCCTCGGCAAGCATTCTCGGCCATTCGTTTGGAGGACGAATCGCGCTCGCGCTAGCAGCACGAATCCCGTCCAGGGTCCGAAGCCTGGTTCTTGTGGCCAGCGCGGGGATCCGGCTAAGACGCGGGCTTGGCACCTCTGTACAGGTCGCAGCCGCCAAGGTGGGCAAGCGGCTCTTTTCTTTTCCTATGTGGGGAGGGCTGGGTGATCGAATCGTGTCCGCGGTTTCTCAACGGGTAGGGTCGCCTGACTATCGGAACGCTGGACGGATGCGAGCCACGCTGGTAAAGGTTGTCAACGAAGACCTCAGAGGTATCCTGTGGTCCATCAGCGTGCCCACACTGATCATCTGGGGAGACGGAGACCAGGAAGTACCGCGATCCTCGATGGAGGTCCTGGCGCAAGGGATACAGGGCTCCCGGATGGAGGTATTCGAAGGGGCTGGCCATTTCCCGTTTGTGGACAGGCCGGACCGTTTCAGTAGGCTCGTGGGAGATTTTTTGTGTCAGGGCTAGCGCGGGGCCAATTGACTTCGCCTGGCGACGAGGCCTCACCCCGGGGCACTCCTTGCGATGTACGTGACACCATTCGTCCCGGTTGGCCCAGGGGGCCGCGCTTGCACGCACCTCTGGCGAGTACCCGGCTCGTTTCTCGGCTTGGCACGGTGCCCACCAATTCCAAGAGGACATTGCTGGAGGCGCACTGAACGTGATGGGTCCGCGGACAGCGCTCGTTGTCCTGATGTTGCGCCGGGCCGCAGCCTCCCTGTTGCCGTACGTCGTGCTCGTCGTGACCAAGCACCTGGACTTCTTGTATCTCGCACAGTTGGAGCGCTACAAGAGTCCACGTCTGTGGGGCTGGATCTCGAGGCGCTGGAGGATGGTCCTCGACGCTCAGGCGGCCCTTCTCCAGGCGGCGGTTTTGGTTGCGGGGATCATTCTGGCGTGGTTTCGCCTCCCCGTCATCATATTCTACATGGTCTGGATGGCCGCCGGGATGTGGCTGAGCGCCCGTCGGTCTTCCCTTCAGGTAAGTCAGCGACTGCAATTCACACCTCGAGCGGTACGTCTCACCGCGGTGACGTTCATCCTCGCGATGGCGATTGTGGCTGGAACCACGGTGCTGACCGTGGCCTTGCTGTCTCCCCTTTTGGCAGCCACTCGTGCCTTCCTCGTTGCGATCGGCCTTGCCACCGGGTTGGTTGTTGTGTCCGAGGTCACAGCGGGAACGGTTTTCTTGGCGAATCTCAGCCTCGCCCCGCTGGAGCAGGCTATCAATCGGCGATACTGCGCGTAGGCAAAACAGCGCATGCACAGGTATCCCAAACAGGTCATCGGGATCACAAACAGCTACGGCAAAACGACGACGAAGTTCATCACAGCCGCCCTGTTAGGGAGACGCTACCCGGTCTACAAGACCCCCGATAGACTCAACACCACGATG
>JBGQIR010000016.1:0-16348 GCA_041498535.1 Methylomirabilis sp. (SeqCode) | reverse complement strand
CCATGGGGTACGACGATGTTCCTGGTGAAGGATCCGGACGGGTATCTCCTGGAGATCTCACAACGGCGATGAGGAGGCGAGCAGGCTGGGAAGGTGATCGAAGCTGAGCCGATCCCCCTTTACTGGTCGGCGGCCGGCACAGGAATCCGACGAGATCCGATCTGCAGGAGGAAGCGGCCGGTTTCGGCCTCCTCTGTGATGAAGGCCGAGAGTTGGCGGTACGACTCCGCCGTGAATCGCGCCTTGTGGAGCCGGTCCCTCACGAGACAGTAGGGCGTGCCGTCAGGGCCGAACCAGAATGTCTCGGGATCGAACGGCTCAAGGCTTCCGTCATTGAGCCTGACAAACAACTGTTCCTGGCCGTCCACAGCTCCGGCAACTTCGATCCCCAGCGCCCGATATGGTGCATCCGCCACATTCACATACCGCTTGTCCCTGCCGACCACCACCAGGTAACGCCCCTCTTCGTCCTTGCTCAGGTGGGTGAGCAGGAACTCCGCGAGGCGCGGGTTCGTCACCCGCACGCCTTGATCGTACCAGCGCCCTTCCCGATCCAGCGTTAGGGGCGCGACCTGCTTCCACCACTCCTGCTGCACCGATCCGCCCTTCCGCTAAGTCACCAGCACCAGTTTGCCGAACAGCTTCCGATCCTCCATTGCGCGTTGCGCTTGCGCAGCATCTTTCAACTGGAAGATCTGATCCACCACCGGCTTGAGCGTTCCGCGCTCCAGCTCTTTCATGATGTCGAGCAGATCAGCCTTGGAGCCCATGAAAGCGCCCATGATCGAGGCCTGGCGCATAAAGAGGTAGCGGATGTCGGTCTGGGCCAGATAGCCGGCCGTCGCACCGCAGGTGACCAGGCGGCCCCCGGCTGCCAGGACGGGGATCAACTTCTCGAACACGGGGCCGCCCACGTGTTCGAAGATGACATCGACTCCTCGCTTGGCCGTCAGGCGCCGAACCTCGGCGACCAGGTCTTTGGTCGCGTAGTTGATCCCCTCGTCGGCACCAAGCGCATGGGCTTTCCCTAGCTTGTCCTCGGTCCCGGCGGCTGCGATGACCCGAGCCCCGAACAGCTTGGCGATCTGGACCGCAGCGCTTCCCACCCCGCTTCCGGCCCCCATGACCAGCACCTCTTCGCCACGCTTCACCCTTGCGAGAGTCACCAGCATATTCCAGGCGGTCAGGAAGGCGAGGGGGAACGCCGAGGCGGCTTCGAAGCTCATCCCGTCTGGGATAGGCAGGACATTCACCTCCGGGAGCTTCACGTACTCGGCGTATCCTCCATCGATCCGGTAGCCCCCGATGATCTCGTAGGAACGGCAAAGATTGTCGCGGCCAGAGAGACAGTTGGCGCACTGACCACAGCTAATCCCCGGTGAGACGACCACTCGTTGACCGGGCTTGATTCGGGTCACGATGCTCCCCACCGCCGCCACCTCGCCGGCGATGTCGGAACCGGAAATGTGGGGGAGCGGGATCTTCAGCCCTGGCATCCCTTGCCGTGCCCAGACATCCAGATGATTAAGGGCGCAGGCCCTCACCCTGACCAGTACTTCATGCGGACCTATGACAGGGTCTGGAGCATCCTCATACTTCAGGACCTCAGGACCACCGTGCTCGTGGAATCGAACCGCTTTCATGACCTCTCCTTTCACGGATCTCTTCTAGAAGAATGGGGAACGATCATGCATGGAAACCGGAGCCTAGCTTAATCGTTCACATCGATCCCCTCGCTAGACCGCCATAGAGAATCCGGTTCTACATACGATAGTTAGTCAATCCGGTAGTGGCAGCCCCGGCTCTGTCGGCATTCCATTGCAGCGAGCAGGATGACCAGCGCGGTTTGAATGCCGTTGCGGAGGCCAATCATTGCATCGGTCACCTCGGCTTTTTCGTAGAATCTGGAGATCTCAACATCCAGCTCCCGCAGGATTTCATGGGCCCGGTTAAGCCGTTTTGTGCTGCGAATGAGGCCCACGTAGTTCCACATGGTCTGCTGAATGCTCAGCCAGTCCTGGGCGATTAACGCGGGATCGACGGGTTCATGTTCATACCGCCATGCAGCAATGGGAGGAAAATAGAACTCCTCGCCTCGTGCGATGAACTCCGCGGCCTGGCCGCCTGCGCGGGTTCCCCACACCAGGCACTCCAACAGAGAGGCGCTCGCCAATCGGTTGGCGCCATGGACCCCCGAACAGGCGACTTCACCGACGGCCCGAAGGCGATGCAGGTTTGATCGTCCCCACTCGTCAATGGCAATTCCGCCGCAACTGTAGTGCGCGGCCGGCACGACAGGGATGGGCTCTTTCGTGATATCGACGCCGTACTTCAGACAATGCGCATAAATCCCAGGGAAACGATCGCGGACCTGGTCGGCTGGTTTGTGGGAAATGTCAAGGTAGGCGCAGGGCTCGCCCGACTCCAACATCATCTGATGAATCCCGCGCGCCACGATATCCCGCGGTGCAAGCGATCCATCGGGGTGAAACTGCGACATGAATTCTCGACCCTTGCTATCCACAAGGCGTGCCCCTTCACCTCGCATCGCTTCAGAGATGAGAAATCGACCGCTTGGATGGAAGAAGGTTGTGGGGTGGAACTGCACATACTGCATATTGATGCAACGGGTGCCGGCCCGGTAGGCCATCGCAATGCCGTCGCCCCGGGCCCCCGAAGGATTCGTGGTATGTAGATAGACACGCCCGAGCCCCCCTGTTGCCAGGATCGTCTCCTTGGCAAAGATGGGGAAGATGTCGCCGCTCGCCTGATCTAGCACGTACGCCCCAATGCATGTCGAGCGCTTATAGACATCAAGCGGCTCGACCGAATGGTGAGGAACCGTGAGGAGGTCAACCGCGGTGGCTGCGGGGATAAGCTTGACCCTCGGATGAGAGGACAACCTTTCGATGAACGCCTGCTCGATCGCTGACCCCGTTTGATCCTTCTGATGAAGGATGCGCGGAAGTGAATGCGCAGCCTCGGCGGTCAGATCCCATCGTGTCGAATCCCCTGACAATTCGTCAAACGGCACACCAAGCTCATCGATCAGAATCTCCTTGACGAGCTTTGGGCCCTCACGGGCAAGCAGCGAAGCCGCCTCCGGAGAACTCAAGCCTGCGCCGGCGCCGAGGATATCGGCCACCAGCTTTTCGGGGGAGTCGTGTTCTCCCTCATAGATGATTCCACCCTGTGCCCAGAATGTATTGCTCTCTTCCGGCTGGGATGATCGTGTGAGTAGCGTGACCTCACCGTTCCGCTTGGCAGCGGCCAAGGCCGCGGCGCATCCGGCGAGTCCGCTTCCGATTATAAGGATATCCGTCTTCATTGCTTGCCCACCCTGCTCCACAGGTCTCTTTCGCCAAGAGAGGACACGCTGCCCTTTGTCTCTGGCGAGGGCATCGCGATAGGCGATGGACAGATTACACGGGTTGAATCTTGAAGCTCATATCAACGGCAGGAGCGGAATGCGTCAAGGCCCCGATGGACACCCAATCGACGCCGGCCTCTGCAAATTGGCGAACATTGTCGAGCGTGATCCCGCCCGACGCCTCGACCAATATCTTCGTGCCCCTGCGATCTGCTCGCACGCGCGCCACCGCCTGTCGAACCATGTCCGGTTTCATATTGTCGAGAAGAATGGCATCAACGTCGTGGCGCAAGGCTTCCTGCAACTCTTCGAGCGTGGCGACCTCGATTTCAAGGCGGTGGGCGCGGTCCTCGGCGCTTCGAGCAGCTTCAATGGCCGCACGGATCCCGCCAGCCATCTTGATGTGGTTGTCTTTGATTAAGATCGCGTCATCAAGTCCAAAGCGATGATTGACGCCACCGCCGACCCTCACAGCATACTTCTCGAATACCCGCAACCCTGGCGTCGTCTTTCGCGTGTCAACAATTCTCGCCTTCGTCCCACGGACAGCATCAACGAATCTCTCCGTCAGCGTGGCGATCCCGCTCAATTGCTGCAGGAGGTTCGTTGCGACCCGCTCCCCGGTCAGTAGCGCGCGGGCCTGGCCACGAACGAGCGCTGCCCGTTCGCCCTCATTGAGACGATCGCCATCCCGATGACAACTCTCAACGGTTAAGCCTTCGTCCAGAAGGGTAAGGACTTCGATGGCCAGATCAATCCCAGCCAGCACAAGAGGCGCCTTTGCCAAGAAATAGCCGACCGCCGGTTGATCAGGTGAGACGATTGCCAGGGTGGTGATGTCACCCCGGCCGATATCTTCCTCGAGAAACTTGCTAAGGATTTCGCGGCAGGTGGTCTGGGGGAGCGATTGGAACATGAGGAAGTAGATCGGGAAAAGGTGTCAGCTCATTTCCAGCATCCGCTGGATCGGCCTTAATGCGCGAAGCCGCAGATCTTCATCAAGTGTAATTTCTGGCGCGCGGTTCTTCATACACAGGTAGAGTTTTTCCGGGGTGTTGAGTTTCATATAGGGACAGAGGTTGCAGGCGCAGTCGCCTTCCGGTGGGGCCGGGATGAATGTCTTGTCGGGGCACGCCCTCTGCATCTGATGGATGATTCCTGCCTCCGTAGCGATGATGAATTCATGGTCCGAACTCTGCTTCACGTAATTCAGGATTCCGCTTGTTGAGCCGATGTAGTCCGCATGCTGAAGAACACGCGGTTCGCACTCGGGATGCGCCAGGACCTTGGCGTGGGGGTGAAGGACCTTGAGCTGGACCAGCTTTTTCTCAGAAAACATCTCGTGAACTATGCAAATACCCGACCACAAGACCAAATTGCGACCTGTCTTCTTGATAAGGTAGCGACCCAGATTCTGGTCGGGTGCAAAAATGATCGGCTGATCTGGCGGAATTTGGTTGATGATCTTTTCTGCATTGCTGGACGTGCAGATGATATCGCTCATCGCCTTGATCTCGGCGGAGCAATTGATGTAGCTGATAACGATGTGGCCCGGATATTTCTCTTTGAAACGCCTGAACAGATGTGGTGGGCAGCCTTCTGCCAGTGAACACCCGGCCTTCAAGTCTGGAATCAACACCTGCTTTGAGGGATTGAGGATCTTCGCTGTTTCGGCCATGAAGTGCACCCCGGCAAAGACAATCACATCGGCAGGGGTCTTCGCCGCCTGTTGGGAGAGCTGTAAGCTATCACCGATGAAATCGGCCACGTCCTGGATTTCAGATTCTTGATAATAGTGCGCCAGGACCACCGCATTCAGATCTTTCTTGAGGCGCTGGATCTCTTCTTCGAGATCGATCAGGGCGCTCACATCAGGCTCTTCGAGAAGACCATGAACGTTCATTTCTTGGCCTCGTTGCAAGTTTTCATTCCATAAATTATACCACAGATTCGGCGCAGTCCAGGAAGTTAGTTGTGATCTGATTCATCAACCGCCGAGAGCCTTCGGGCGGGGTTGCCTCTGCCATCTGCTCTCCTGACCCCTACTAGTTCAGGGTCCGGAGGATATCACCCCGCATCTTCTGGATCGCCTCGGGGCTCATCATGAGGAAATGCCGAACTGTATAACCGCAAACTCGACACCGCTTGTAGGCATAGAGCCAGTTACCATCCTCCTCCACCTTTCCAATCTGCTCCATGCCTGAGAAGCAGCATTCGCTTGGATTGGGTGGCGAGATGATCCGTTCAGGATAGGCATTCACTGCCGCCTTTCGCTCATCATACTCAACAATGCTTGCCATCGATCCTTCTCCTTTCCCGAGCTTCTCTCGAAGAGCCCGGCTCGAACAAGCGCCTCGTCCGTCAGAACTTACCTCTCCATTTGCCTGGCTCCTGATCACGAGACGCTCCTAGACTACGGCTTCCGATAGTGACGAATCACACCATAACGAGAAATATCGGAGCTGGCTTTGTCATCTCGCCTTCCATTCCAGTCAGTAATCGCCTCATACAACATCTTTGATACTAACTAGTCGGTACACACTAAGGCACAAAAAACCGACTCTCCAGCCAGTATATTTCCTTATTAGACGAGAACATGTGAAAATCCATGAGGCTGCTTTTATACCAACCAGTCGGTATTGATTCTTCAAAAAAACGCAAGCTTCTCAAGGGCAAAAGCGAAATTCTCCCCCAATTATGCTGAGAGGTGTGATCAGGTATATGTGGTAGTGGCGGCACTAGTTTCGTCCTCCGATTAGCTCCTGGTAATCGAAGCGAGATCCTTTTTGCGTGAGAAACTGAGGGTCTCTTGCGATCACGTGGCGGACTGTAAAACCGCACTTTTTACAGCGTTTATAGATGAAAGTCCATCCCTCCTCGCGCTGTTCACCTCCGATTTGCTCCATCTTCGAGTAACAGCAGGGCCCAGCTGCAAGTGGCGATATAATACGCTTGGGATAGCCGTTCGCTGGTTTCTTCTCGTCCGTGTATTCAACAATCGTCGCCATGTCGTTTTCCGCCCCCGTAAGATGTCCAGACGCGACCTTCAGTAGATACGCGTACGCAATTGGTGCATATGGCTCAGCTAGTTGTCCTTACGCTCTATCCCTTTTCTTAGATACAATTATATGACCGCCAGATTGGCCCATTCGTTTATTGAGAAAGAGGTATGCGGTCGCCGATGTACATCCGAATGTGCTTTTTCAGTTCGCTAAAACAGTTTTCCAAGACCCTGATGTTCCTCTTGACTTTCGTCAGGAGTATTGCCCCTTCGACGCTAGCGACGATGAACTGGGCCAGAATAGTTGGATCTGTATGATCACTAAGTTGTCCGCCCTCTTTTGCTTTTTGCAATACAGTTGAAACGTGCATGCGCCAGCCCTCAAAGATTCCTTGAAACTTCTTCCGAAACCCTTCATGAATATCACTCAACTCCATGGCCATATTGCCTAGTGGGCAGCCGCCGGCACAGTTTCGCTGCCGATGGAGTTCCAGAATGATATCCAAGAAGTCATCGACTTGCGACAGGGCATCTCTGTGATTCCCAAAAGCTTTTCCAATGACATATTGTGAGAACTGCTTCAAATTGTTTTCTATGATCGCGTAGCCCAACTCTTCTTTGCTCTTAAAGTAGTAATAAAAGTTCCCCTTGCCGACTCCGCTTTCCCTCAGGACTTCGTCGATACTGGTATGGTTGAAGCCCTGAAGGTGCATCAGTCGAGAGGCAGCCTCAATAATGTGATCTTTTGTGTTGGACATGGACCTCACGAGATAACTGACTGGTTGGTACAACATAATAATAAGCGGCTTGTTACGCCTAAGTCAAGGAAAAAGGCGGGATAGTATAGAAAGATTAACGGGGACGGTAAATGCCAAGCTGCGAAAGAAGTTCGTGGGGAGTCACAGTTATTGCGCAGAGGAGCATTTCAGGGAGCGGCTTCAGCGGAACACATGACGAAGCCCAAAGCGGACAGTCGAGCCTTCTTTTCACCAAATTTGGCAAAATGGACCTGCGAGCCCCATCACTTGATTTCCTGGAGGCTCTTGAGAAGTTTCCTTGCCCGTTCCTTATCCCTCCTTGCGCTCTCCAGCTTGGGGTTAAAGGTCAACGCCTGGTCCCACTCTTCAATAGCCTCCTGGAGCTTCTTCTCCCTAAAATGACGGATCCCAGCCAGGTAGTGCTGATCCGCCAGTTTCTCTCGAGCCGTCTGCAACTGCTGCGGAAGACGTTTGAAGTCAGGTTGCATTTTCTTCAACTGCTCAAACATCTTTAATGCGTCGGCGTAGCTCTCCCCTTTTAGGTAGGCGATTCCCTGGTTGTAGTAGGCCAGCTTCTGGTATTCGAGTGCTTCGCGCAATCCCGGCTGCTTCGCAAGAACCCGAGTGAACCCGTCGATGGCGCCCAGGTAGTCGCCCTGACGAAACAGTTCAGCGGCATCGGCAAAGCTCACCTCTTCACCCGTCTCCTCTTCCTCCTCGGACTCCTCCTCAGGCGCCGACTTTGCCTTGGCGTCTGCCCCCGCCTCGATCTTCATTGGAGTCCCACCCTTACGAAGAGGCCTCGCGAATGCGGTCTGCTCCCCAAGCTGTTCATCGCTTTTGTAGAGTTGATCCAGGACCTCCCGATTAGAAGGATCGAGGCGGAGGGCGGCCAGCAATTCATGCTGAGCTGCCTCCTTCTTCTGTCGCTGCAACAGTTCCTTACCGGCCGTAATGTGGCGCTGAGCCTCTACTTGCACCTTGGCCTCTAGCTCCTTCTCCTTTTTCCTCGCTTCCGCGTTTGACGGCTCGATCGTCAAGACGATCTTCCAGCGCTCCAGACTCTCCCGAAGGCGTCCGTCCTGCTCGAAACGTGTTGCCTCCGCTTTACTTTTTCGTGCCGCGAGCTGAAGGGCACCCTCTGGGGTAGCCGCCAACATCTCCCCTGTGGGGGGCTGGCCCGGAATCGTCGCGCAGGCGGAGAGGGCGAAGGCCAGTATGCCCAATAAAAGCTGACCGCGGAATGGCCTTGTCATCGCTCAGTCCTTCTCAAATGTCTGAAGCATCTGGACGAATTTCGTCAAATCTTTCTCCATAAACACACTGTACCGCTTGAGTCGGTAACGATCGATGAAGAAGGGGTTGGATCCCTTCTTGGCTCCAAACCCTACCTTGTACCCAGCGGCCTTCACCTTTGCGACCACATCGGGATCGAAGCCCCCGTATGGGTAGGCAAAGTAGCGCATCTCGGAGCCTATCCGCTTCTCCATCAATTGCTTCGTCGCGACGATCTCCGCGTCGAGCCGGGCAGCGCGATCGGCTGGGCTTTCGTTGGCCGGGGGCACGGCGAGGTTGCTATGAGTCTTCGAGTGGGCCTCCACATCGAAACCCAGGGCCTTCAGCTCGCGCACCTCGTCCCAGGAAAGGGCGTTCTTCCCTCCTCCGATGAAGTCGGTATAGATGAAGAAGGTGGCCGGAAAACCGTACTTTTTAAGCAGCGGGGCGGCAATGGCTTTTGCCGATTTGTACCCATCGTCGATGGTAATGACCACCGTCTTCTTCGGCAGCGGCTCTTCATACCGGAGGAAGCGGTCCAACTCTTCGAGGGTAATGGCGACATACCCGTTCTCTTTCAAGTAGCGGAGCTGCTGCTCAAACAGCTCAGAAGTGATGGCGAAACGGCTCTTGCTCACCTGCTCGATGTCATGGTACGTGAGAATCGGCACCACCTGATGGCCGTCAGCTTCGATCCCGCCAAGTCTCCTGGGGCGAAGCGGGATCACGACCACATCGCCCGGCTTGATCGGGTCGCCACCTCTGAACTCGGAGATGATCCAGGCCCGCTCGGCACTCTTCAGATATCTGCTAGCCAGCGTTTCGGCCGTGTCCCCCTGACGAGCCACGACCACGACAAAGTCCTCAGATGGCCGCGAAATCTCTTTGACCTCCTTTGCTTCCTTCACCTCTTGCAGGGCCGGCGCACAGGCTCCTAATAGGAGGATGCAGCATGCCCAGAGAACAAGCCTAGGTCTCATGATTTCTCCTCCGAACGTTCGGGACCTGTTTTTCCGACAAGAGAATAGACCTCCAGAGATTCGGCTTTCCCTTTGACTTGAAGCGGAGGAAGTGGCTCCACTCGCAGCCGGTCTGCGGCTGGCTGCAACGCGGCTTTGCTGATCAGGATATCCCCTCCCTTGGCGGCACTGGTAAGTCGCGACGCCACATTCACCGCATCGCCCACCACAGTGTACTCCATCCTAGCAGCCGATCCCACGGTCCCGGCGACAACATCACCCCGGTTAATGCCAATGCCGACGACGACCGGGTCTTTCCCCTCCCCCTGGAGCTTTTTATTAAGCTCCTGGATGCTTGACTGAATGTCGAGGGCAGCAAGGGCAGCGCGGTATGCCTGGTCAGGCTGCGAAGCCGGAGCCCCGAAGATCGCCATGAGCGCATCACCAAGAAACTTATTGATGAACCCGCCGTTGCGAATGATGGCCTCCGTTGCCAACCCGAAAAACTGGTTCAGCATTTCGATAACGACAGCAGGGGCTGTGTGCTCCGCATAGTGAGTGTATCCCCTAATGTCCACGAATAGGATCGTCACCTCGTGGCGGGTTGCCTCGAGCCAGGGCCCGGCCTCGCTTTGAAAGATCATTTCGGCGATCTCCGGACTCACATACCGCCCGAAGGAGTCTTGAAGAAGTTCCTTCTTACGTAGCCCCTCGGCCATGTCGTTGAAGGCAACACCCAGATCGGTCAGCTCATCCCGTCCCTGGCCCACGCTGAGGGGCGGCAATCGATGTTGGAAGTTTCCCTGTCCCAGCACCTTGGTGCCCTCCACCAGCAGACGGATTGGACGTGAGAAGATATTACTGGTGTAGAGCGAGGTGCCGATTCCCAGCCCGATGATTCCGGTCATCAGGGCAAAGATAAACAGGCGGGCCTCGCGGAGGCTTCGCCGCATACCTGCCTCGCTCACCCCGAGCTGGGCTCGACCAAGCTCCTTTTGCTGGAACCGGATCGGGGCAACGAACTCCAGAAGTGTCGCCTTCTCCCCGGTAGCTGGTGCCAAGAGAGTCTGGCCGATCTGGCGAAGATCGTTATGAGCCAGGACGACCTGGCGAGGATCCACGATTGCGGCGTATGCGACATCCTTGTTGTTTTTCGCCTCCTCCACGAGCAAGTTCAGGGCCAGCTCGTCCCGCTCCAACAGAACGGTGGAGGCGTTCTCGGCCAGATGCTGGACAAGGGCTTGCCCTCTAGTCGTCAGTTCCTCTCGAAAGAGCCGCGCCTGCCGCCCCAGGACCACATAGGCGATCACCGCTGTGGTTAGGCAGATGACCAGGGTGATCAGAACGGCCATCTTGACGAGCAGGGGGATTCGCTTATTCTGAAGGATTTGGATTTGAGACACCTCAACCTTCCCGTCGGTCCCGTATACTCTCTTGCCGCCTTGAGAAACCGTCAGACGGCTAGCATTCCAATCGTCGAGCGAGACTCTTAGTACGTAACTTGTTTGCCTGCGGAGTTCGGCAGGTTCCCACGACCCGGCCCTGTTTCAGACCCAGTCTTCGCCCCTGCACTTTTCAAGGAGAGAACAATCTAGCCCATATCATACGGGCCTTGGTCAAGTCAAGTGGTTTCGCTGCTCGCCGATCTGTTCGTCAAGGGATGGTCGCTTGCGTCAGGAGCGCCCCAGCACGCGAAAGGCGCATCCTCCGTGCTTTCCCAGCCCCTCCTACTGAGTGAAGGGCCAGTCGGGCTTCAGAAAAGCAAGCCCTAAAGGAAGGCGAAAAAGCGGTTCAGATAGTGTCGAGAGTCGAGCTTAGGGAGCCCGATGCGGTCGCTCCTTTCCCGCCTCGCCTCATGAACGGGGATTATCTCTAGTGTAGTCGCGCGGCTAGCTCGCGAGCCACCACGAGCGTGACGCCACTCCTGGAGGAAGAGCCTGGTAACGCGGTGTGGAGAATCGGGAATAGCGGAAAGATGGGCTAAGAGGGGGACCTCCGGGGGGTAGCGGAGGTCCCCCTCCTTAACCCTGTGGACGCGACGAGCGTGTTGGGGAAACGGTCGCCGGTTGAGCGGCCCTGCGATCACCACGTTGTCGAAGACAACTGATCGCAGCAACTGCTACCAACGACCAGGGGAAAAGCATGAGTACCGCTATAGCTGTCGGGTACACTCTAACCTCGGCGACCAAGTCAAGTACATCTTCGTCAAGTACACCTTCGATTACTCGACAGACGCAATACGCGAGTATTCTTGAGCAACTGGCGTGCCAGAACGGTGAGCAACCTCCTCACCTCCTCTCCCGCAGAGGAATTTGACATAACCTTCTGTTTATATTGGCATGAGGAGGAAATGGAGAATGGGGGAACGGGCAGGCCTTCCTTCAGGAATCACACAGATAGTACCTACATGAGTACAATTAAGGATCAAAAGAGGTACGGAAAAAACAAGCCCCGTCGCTCCCGAGAAACCATCTTTCTCGCTAGCGGATGCCAGGCTTGACTGCAAGCAACCGAATGAGCTTGGCCAAATAGGTACGTTGAAGCCCCAGGAGTTCCGCTGCCCTCGTTTGATTGCCCTGCGATTGCTTGAGTGCGTCCTGAATCATCCAACGCTTGAACTCCTTGACAGCCTCGTGGAACCTCTTGCCGCCGAATGTTTCGCGGCGAGAACTCGAGGTGATCTGGGGCGGCAGGTCTTCCAGGCCAATCTGTTCCCCAGTGCTTAAGACCATAGCCCGCTCGATGACGTTCTCCAGCTCGCGCACGTTTCCCGGCCAGTGATAGGCGATCAGGCCGTCCAGCGCCTCCGGGGTTAGTCGCTTCAAGGGTTTCTTCAGCTCGCCCGCGTACTTTCGCAGGAAGTGATCGACCAATACTGGGAGATCCTCTTTTCGCTCCCTTAGCGGCGGCAGCGTGATACTGACGACATTCAGCCGATAGTAGAGATCTTCCCGGAAGCGCCCCTCCCTCACAGCTTGCTCCAGGTCGCTGTTGGTGGCGGCGATAACTCGGATGTCGGCCTTGATCGAACGGGTTCCCCCTACCCGTTCGAACTCATGGTCCTGAAGAACCCGGAGCAGTTTCGTTTGTATGTTCGCCGGGACTTCCCCGATCTCATCGAGAAAGACAGTGCCGCGATCGGCGACCTCGAACTTCCCTCTCTTTAACTGATGCGCACCCGTGAAGGCCCCTTTCTCGTGGCCGAATAGCTCGCTTTCCAGTAGCTGGTCAGGGATCGCCACGCAGTTGACGACTGTGAACGGATAGCTTGCACGGAGACTCCATTGGTGAATTCTTCTCGCAAGGACTTCTTTCCCCGTCCCGCTTTCCCCTAACAACAGGATCGTTGAATTGCTGCCTGCGGCGCGGTGCGCGACCTGCAGGAGGTTTCTCATGGATGGATTGTCTGTGACGATTTCGACGTGGCGACCCTCGATTTCTGTCTGCAGGAAGCGGTTTTGCGCCTGCAGGGATTCTCGCTCGATCGCCTTGTCAAGGACGATCTCCAGATGCTTCGGGTCGAGGGGTTTGGTGATGAAGTCGTAGGCTCCTTGCTTCATGGCCTCCACGGCGGTCTCAATGGTCGCATGTGCCGTGACGACGATCACGGTCGCTTCCAGTCCCTCCCGCTTCAATGACCTGAGGACGTCGATTCCAGACATTTTCGGCATCTGCAGGTCGAGAAGGACAACGGAAGGGGTCTCCCGGCGGATTTGCTCCAGGGCCTCGGAGCCGCTGGACGCGACAATGGGGAGGATATTCATCATCCGTAATCGGCTCTGCAGGATCTTCCTAGCCGACGGATCATCGTCAACGATGAGAACTTTTGCTCGATACTCCGCCATCTCCGCTCACGTACACTGTGCCCCGGGCACGACAGCCCCTACGGCTATCAATGCTCTGCTCGGCAACGACTGTCTCCAGAGCGATCAGTAAGATCCTAGCGGGAGATCAGTCGATCTGGCAAGTCTCATCTGTCGTAAAGAGACCTTGCATGCTTATCGGCCATCTCTTTTCCCCAGTTCTTGCAAGACGCAGCCGAAGAGATGGTTGGTGAACGAGCTCGCCGACCCAAGCGCTCACGAGCCGATGAACCTTCTAATCATATCCAAGAGGTCGCGCGGCCGAAAGGGTTTGGAGATGTACCCATTACAACCGGCCTCGAGGGCCAGCCGGTCATCGCCGCTCAGGGCGAAGGAGGTGATGGCGATAACCGGGATTTGCGCAAGCGTAGAATTGGCCCTGATCATGCGGGTCACTTCGAGCCCGGAAAGTTTCGGCAACTGAACATCCATCAAAATAAGATCGGGGCGCCGACTTGCCAACGCCTCGAGCGCCGCCTCGCCATTGTGGGCCTCCATGAGCTCGTACTTGTTCTTGGAGAGCAGGTCTCTGACGATCTTACGATTGTATTCGTTGTCCTCAACATGCATGATCAGTTTCCCGCTCACGACGTGCCCTCCCACTGAGTCCTGAGGGGAACCCTGAAGTAAAAGACCGACCCCCGTCCTAGTTGACTTTCCGCCCAAATGGTCCCGCCATGCAATTCGACGAACCGCTTGGCAATGCTCAACCCCAAACCGGTCCCGCCATACTCCCGGGTGATTGAGCTGTCGACCTGGCGAAACTCGCTGAAAATACTTTCCAACTCTCCGGCAGCAATGCCGATCCCGGTGTCCGCCACGGCGAATTCGATGAGCTCGCCGACGCGCGCTGTTCCAGGTCCCAGGTCCCAGGTCCCAGGTTGTGAACTCGGAACTCGGAAATCGGATCTCGGAACGAGCTTCGCGGTGACATTGACAGAGCCGCCGGCTGGCGTGAACTTGATGGCGTTGCCTACCAGGTTCATGAGGACCTGGGTGAGGCGCTTATTGTCGCCGAACGCTGGCGGCAGGTCCTTGTCAACCTGGCTCGTCAGCTCGAGCTGCTTTTCTGTCGCCAGCGACCGGGTCGCGGAGATCACGGAGTCGATCAACTCTTGAACAGAGTACTCGGAGAGGCTCAACTGCATCCGTCCCGCCTCGATCTTCGAGAGATCCAAGACATCGTTGATAAGCCTGAGCAGATGCCGCCCGTTCGTATGGATGTCTTCGATCGACTCCCGCAAGTCCGCCGGAACCTCCCCGTAGACCCCGTCGATGATCAGCTCG
The DNA here is from genome assembly GCA_041498535.1 of Methylomirabilis sp. (SeqCode). Taxonomy (GTDB): domain Bacteria; phylum Methylomirabilota; class Methylomirabilia; order Methylomirabilales; family Methylomirabilaceae; genus Methylomirabilis. The sequence continues at coordinate 1,835 of JBGQIR010000016.1, read as the reverse complement.
GTAAACCCCAAGATCGCGTTCAGGGGCGTCCGCAGCTCATGACTCATGTTGGCCAGGAACTCCGACTTGTGACGGCTTGCCTGCGCGAGCTGGCGGTTGGCCTCTTCCACCTCTTGGAAAAGCCGGGCGTTTTCGATGGCCACCGCGGCCTGGGAGGCGAAGATGCGGAACAGGTCAAGCCGAGGAGCGATCGGCTGTCGACTCACGGCGTTGTCGGCGGCGAGCACGCCGACAGACCTGCCACGAGAGATCAGCGGCAAGACCACGAAAGTGCGGGAGCGCAGCACTGCAAACTGGTCGTACGGCGGTTTCACCCGAAATTCCTGCGGGACCGCGGGCAGATCCTCGATGATGATCTCAACCCGGTCCCGATAGGCCCGCGCTAAGGTGGGCACCTCGTCGGAGATCGGAACCCGGACTTCCCCGGAGGCAGCAAATCCGGTAGCGGCGGCCATGTGGAACCAGGTTTCCTCCTGGTCCGGGAGCCAGACGATGATTCGATCGAGGCCAATGACCTCATGGACTCCTTTGAGGATCAAGTCAAGGCGCCCTGACAAGGGGAGCGGTTCCTGGATCGACACACCCAGCCGGTGCAGGTCTCGGAGCTGCGAAGTCCGCTCGCGAATCCTATCTTCTAAGCTCTGATTCAGTTCCCATAACTCTGCGGCCACTCGCCCACGCTCATCGAGGGTTCGTTTCAACGCCTTGGCCATCTCGTTGTAGGTTTTCGCCAATGTCCCGATCTCGTCGTGAGAGGTCACGGGGATTTCCTGATCGAGTTGCCCTTCGGCCATTCTCGCGGCGGATTCGGTCAGCCGGCTGATCGGCTGGGTGATCCTCCTGGAGAGGGCGTATGCGGCGAGCGTGCCTCCGGCCAGGAAAGCAATGGACAGAATGGCCCACAGCTTGATCAAGTAGGATGAGTGGGCTTCGATGTTGCGCAGCGAGAGGCCCACCCTGGCAATCCCGATGACCCGAATCCGATCATCCCCAGGCGCTTGACTTGGCCGAGGCATCCCGAAGAACTGTTCCTCGACCATTCGGACCTCGGCTGAGAGGATCGGGGCGTAGAACTCCAGAAACGACTCTCCGCTGGCGCCGCGAAGCGCCCTCCCAACAGGCCGCCTGTCGGCCAAGATCCGCGCGCGGGTCTCCTCGTCCAAGGCCTCAGCGATAGACGCCGAGTCGGATTGGGCTAACGTCCTGCCTCCGCTGACCAAGCGCCTTCCAGAGTCGTTGTAGATGAAGACGTACGCGACGTCCTCTTCGCCAGTGATCCCGCGCAGCGAGGCATTCAGGAGCCGCTCGTCCTCGCTGAAGACGCCAAGCTCGCCGCTGGCCGCCAGATCACTTGCCAGGGCTTTCCCCCGCTTGACGAACTCCTGCTGCAGCAACTGGTTATGCTGATAGAGCGAGATCCCGCCGAAGAGGACACAAAGGGCCAGGATCGTGGGAATGATCGACAACAGGAGCTTTGTTCTGAATCTGGTCACCCGCCCGATCATCATCTTCTTCTCGCGCCTGACCAACCTATGATTCCCATGGAGCTATCGAATCACCACGTCGGCCCGGTCGAGGATCTCTTTCGGGATCTGCAGGCCGAGTTTGGCGGCAGTCTTCAGATTCACAGTCAGCCTGACCTTTCTCGCTGTCGTGAACGGGATGTCTTCGACGCTTCTTCCTGCGAGGATCTCATTCGCCAACTCACCGGCCTGGATGCCGATCTCTCGACCGCTGTCAAACGAAAGGCCCAGCAGGGCCCCCATCCTGGCCTGATTCTCTGAGAGGCCCAGAAGCGGGATCTTGTTCCGGAAGGAGAACAGCAGCATGTACTG
>JBGQIR010000015.1:0-16609 GCA_041498535.1 Methylomirabilis sp. (SeqCode) | reverse complement strand
GAACGGGCGGCGATCCGAGGGTTACCGCGCCGGCCGACGATCGAGGGTTCGGTATTGGATGGCCTCGGCGAGGTGATCGGTGCGGATTGCCTCGTGGCCCTCGAGGTCGGCGATGGTGCGAGCCACTTTGAGGATCCGGTCATGGGCCCGGGCCGACAGCCCCAGCCGCTCGATCGCGGTCTCGAGGAGCCGCTGCCCATCCGGCCCGATCGAGCAGGCTCGCCGGAGCTGCTTGGTGCCCATCTGGGCGTTGCAGAAGGTCCGGGTCCGCCTGAACCGGTCATGTTGGAGGGCCCGGGCCCGCTTCACCCGCTCCCGCACCGTCTCGGAGCTCTCCCCCTGCGTCTCCGCCGCAAGCTCCCGATAGCGCAACGACGGGACATCGACGTGCAGGTCGATCCGGTCGAGGAGGGGCCCCGAGATTCGGGACCGGTACCGCTCGATTTGCGGCGGGGTACAGGTGCACTCGCGCTGCGGGTCGGTGAAATAGCCACAGGGACAGGGGTTCATGGCGGCGGCCAGCATAAACCTTGCCGGGAAGATCACAGAGGTCACGGCACGGGAGATGGTCACGACGCCGTCCTCGAGCGGCTGTCGCAACACCTCCAGGACGCTCCGCTTGAACTCCGGGAACTCATCCAGGAAGAGCACGCCGTGGTGGGCGAGACTCACCTCACCAGGCCGTGGGATGGTCCCGCCTCCAATCAGTCCTGCATCCGAGATGGTGTGGTGAGGCGCTCGGAAAGGCCGCGTCGCGATCAGCGCGGCGCGACCCGGCAGCAGGCCACAGATGGAGTGAAGCTTGGTCACCTCAATTGCTTCCTCCAGGACCAGATCCGGCAGGATAGTGGGCAGGCGCTTTGCCAGCATCGTCTTCCCGGACCCAGGTGGCCCGATCAGTAAGATGTTGTGGCCGCCCGCGGCCGCCACCTCCAGCGCACGTTTCGCGTGCGCCTGCCCTTTCACATCGGTCAAATCGACCGAGTACTCGGCGTGCTGAGCGAAGACCTCCTGGAGGTCGATTCGCGTGGGAGGCACCTCCTGAGCGGCGTTCAGGAATTCCACAACCTGCGGGAGCGTCTCCACCCCGAAGATCTGAATCCCTTGCACGACGGCCGCTTCCGGGGCATTCTCCGCCGGCACAATCATCCCCACAAGCCCGGCCTGAGCGGCCGAGACCGCCATCGGCAGCGCGCCTCTGATCGAGCGGATGCCGCCATCAAGCGACAGTTCACCCAGGATCACATGATCCTTCAGGCGCCCTGGCCGGATGAGACCGATCGCCGCCAGGATGCCGCAGGCCGTGGGGAGATCGAAGCACGCCCCCTCTTTCTTGATGTCGGCCGGGGCCAGATTGACCGTGATCCTCCGCGACGGAAACTCGAAACCGGAGTTCTTGATGGCCGCCTTCACCCGATCCCGGCTTTCCTTGACGGACGTATCGGGCAGGCCGACAGTGTTGAAGGAAGGTAGGCCCATGCCGATATCCACCTCCACCTCGACAAGGTAAGCATCCACCCCAAGGACAGCGCTCGACAACACTTTGGCCAGCATCGTGATTCCTCGGGCCTTACCCGATAGTGCGAGGTCCCAGGTTCCGGGTGCGGCCTGCTTCGCACCTCGCACTTCGCACTTCGCACCCTTTGTGGTGGAGGTTCACCGACGTCTCCCCTGCCGTATTGATGCGGCTTCCCTGAATCCACTGAAACCACATCGGTTGCTCACTGCTTGAGTTGACTTAGATCGGAGTGCTTTAGCGGTCTCCATCGGTCACAACACATGTTGGCAGCGATCTCCCCGGCCACCAACTGGCAGCCGAAGAGGGACGGAAGAAAGGCGACGCAGCTACCACACCGCCGCTCGCGTACTGCCGACCGGTAATGGACTTCTTCTTTCGTCAGTAACGGCCTGTCCACACTCGATTCGTTTACAAATAACGCTCCGCACAACCGCGGCAAGAGGTCGTGATTTTCTGCTGCCACCGGATAGATGGCCATCTTCAGCAGTCACAAAAGGGCCGGCTTCCCACCGAGGGAAGAAATCCTTGCAATGCCCTCCATGATCGCGGAGCCGGACATCGGGGCGAAGTGCATCTAGGAGGGGGAAGACCAGCTCGGGCCGTCGCCGAAGCCTGGAAGGGCTCCATCCCGACGAATGGGAACTCCATCAAGACCTCCCGCATGTCAATAACTAATACAAACGTCTTTAATCTTGTTGCAAAGGCGGGTCCTGTCCTTCGGCAGCCCCATCCGTCCTCACTCCACCCATCCCCCAGTGGGGCCCTTCCGTTGCGGGCAGATGGGGCGCCCCGCCTCGGCCACCCGCCCGATGTAACTTTAAAATTGTCGTTTGTATTAGGCGGAAGGGAGCGGCGCAGGTGTCAAAAGCCCAAGAACGCCCAGACTATCCCCAGGATCGCAAGGGCCCCGAGCAAGATCATCGACCAGTGGCTTCGCAGGTGATTAATCGGGGCCATCGTCAGTGTCCCCCGAGGTGAGGTCGCATCTGACCCATCGGTGCTGCTCTCTCAACCCTTCTCATCCTTGTGTCTTCCATTAGAAGATGGCGGTTCCGCCGGTGGTGAAAGCGTCCCGTATCAGGAGGATCTCTGGCTCTTCTGCTCTCGTGCCCCCAAACGTCACCGCCACCACATCAAAGCGGCACGGCGCCTGGGCAAGGCGCTCCCGCTGCAGGAAGAGTCCGGCGGCCTTCACGATCTGCCGCTGCTTCGCCAGTGTGACCGACGACTGCGGCGGACCGAACTCGCGAGACGCGCGGGCCTTCACCTCCACGAACACCACCACATCGCCCTCCTGGGCAATGAGGTCGATCTCACCGAGTGGGGTGGAATAGTTCTCGTGCAAGATCCGATAGCCACACGCCAGCAGGAATGCTTTTGCCGCCCGCTCCCCTTCCTCGCCAAGACGGATCCGTGCACTCTTCATCTATTGGCCTCCGCGATTAGTGCTCGCGGACACCCCTGAAGCTCCTCCTGTGGAGCGGGCTGGCACCGAAGCGGGCGATGGCCAACAGGTGCTCACGGGTCCCGTATCCTTTGTGTCGCGCAAATCCATACTGTGGGAGGGCTCGGTCATATGCCTGCATGATCCGGTCACGGGCAACCTTGGCGAGGATGGAAGCGGCAGAAATCGAGAAGCAGAGACGATCGCCTGAAGGGATCAGACGATGAGGGATGGGGCAGCCTGGGGATCGATCGCCATCGATCAGGACGATATCCGGGGGAGGGTCGAGAGCATCGATGGCCCGCCGCATGGCGAGCAATGTCGCTTGCAGGATATTGACGGCATCGATGATCTCCCCCTGGATCACGCCGAATCCGACGGTCAGCGCTTCAGCCCTGATGGCCTCGTAGAGCTGCTCGCGTCGGCGGATGCCGAGCCTCTTGGAATCATCAACCCCATCGATGACCGTGGTTGGCGGAAGGATGACGGCGGCGGCCACTACCGGTCCTGCCAGGCAACCGCGCCCGGCCTCGTCGACACCGGCGATGAGCTGATACCCTGCGGCACGAAGACGCGCTTCCTCTCCTGCGGGCACCGCCGCGTACCCCTTTACGTCAACCTGCGCTCCGTGATCCGGGCAGCCTTTCCCTTCAGCTTTCGCAGGTAGTACAGCTTCGCCCGACGGACGTGGCCCCGTCTCGTGCGCTCGATCTTCTCGACAATGGGGGAATGGAGGGGGAAGGTTCGCTCCACCCCGACACCGTATGTGACCTTGCGCACGGTGAAGGTGGCACGGAGCCCCTCGCCTCGCCTGCGGATCACGACCCCTTCGAACGCTTGGACTCTCTCCTTGTCCCCCTCCTGGACCCTGAATTGCACCTTCACGGTGTCTCCAGGAGAGAACTCCGGGAGCTGCGCCTTCAGAAATGGCGCTTCAATACGTCTGATGACATCCATGATTCGACCTCCAAGATACGGAGTGAATAGAACGGGGTGCGGCGTGCGAGGTGCGGGCCACTTTGCACCACGCACTCCGGACCTCACACCAGTCAGCAGGATCCCTGCTCTTCCTCGATCTCTCTGAGCAGCCGGCGGTCCTCCTCACTCAGCTCAGCCTGCAGCAGCAGATCCGGCCGGCGTAGCTTCGTGCGACGCAGCGCCTCCTTTCGGCGCCAGCGCCTGATACGCTCATGGTCGCCTGACAGCAGCACCTCCGGAACGGCAAGCCCCTGAACGATCGGCGGCCGGGTATACTGTGGGAAGTCCAACAAGGCGTCTGTGAAGGAATCGTATCGGGATGAGTCTTCATCTCCAAGAACGCCAGCAATGAGGCGTATGGTGGCGTCCAGGAGAACGAGTGCCGGCAATTCCCCCCCGGTCAGGACATAGTCGCCAATCGATATCTCATCGGGCGAGAGACATTCCCTGATTCTTTCGTCGAACCCCTCATATCGCCCGCAGACAAGCACCAGATGTTCATGCTCGACGAGTTCCTTGGCAACCGCCTGCCGGAACGGGCGACCCTGGGGGGTCAGAAGGATCAGGTGGGTCCCCATCCCTCGGCTGAGGCTCTGAACCGCCTCGAGGATCGGCTCGGGCTTAAGCACCATCCCGGCGCCACCCCCGTACGGCCGATCGTCCACCGTGGCATGGTGATCGCGGGCATAGACCCGAAGATCGTGAACCACGATCTCCACGATCCGACGCTCCTGCGCCCGCTTGAGAATGCTTTCCGAGAGTGGTCCCTGGAAAAAAGCGGGGAAGAGGGTGAGGATGTCATACCGCCTCAGCTTCGATCATCCCTTCCAGGGGACGGACCAGCACGATCTGCCCCGCAAGATCGACCTTCCTCACGACCTCCCGCGTCGCAGGAAGGAGCCATTCCCCCTGCTGACTGTGAACCACAAACACATCGTTGGCGCCCGTTTCCAGGATCTCCACGATTTGTCCCAATACACGCCCTTCTTCGCTCTGGACTTGAAGGCCGATCAGGTCCGCATGGTAATACACCCCTTCCGGGAGCGGTGGAACGGCCGATCTGGGAACGAGCACCTCCCAACCAACCAGGCAACTCGCCTGTTCAATGGTCTCCACGCCGCTGAGCTTCAGGATCCAGGAGGAGCCCATTCGCCGGAGCCGCTCGATAGTATACCTGGTCAGGTCGCCTCCGGCCGGCCCGATTTGAACAGCCGCCAAACCTGCCGCAATCGCCGTGGAGTCGGCGTAGGGCTTTAACCTCACTTCCCCCTTCAGCCCCCAGGGCTTCACGATCCTGCCCAGCAGAAGAAGATGAGGCGACGGCATCCCCTATTCCAGGATCTCCAGGACTGCCCGACGCTTCGACCTGGCGGCGATGGCATGCAGTACCGTACGCATCGCCTTGGCTGTCCTTCCCTGTTTTCCGATCACCCTCCCGACATCAGAGGAGGCGACTCGAAGGCGGAGGACCAATGCCTTATCCTCCTCCGCTGCGTCAACGGTCACCTGGTCCGGACTGTCCACCAGCGCCCTGGCCATCTGCTCCACCAGCTCCTTCAGCGCACGCGCCTCGTCCACGGGATCCTGACTAGGAACCGACGAACCGCCTTCCATCTTCCCTCCCTCCCCGGGTGCCTCGGCCTCGAAGGAAAAACTACCGACCCTTCCCGGCGGTTTTCAGCTCGGCGAATTGCCGCATGACACCGGCCCGCCGTAGAAGCTGCCGTACGCTGTCGGTCGGCTGAGCCCCCCGCTGCAACCAATGCAGTGCGCGCTCCGCCTTCACCTGAAGCACAGGCTGATCCCCGTGAGGATCATAGGTGCCCAGGTTCTCCAGCACCTTGCCTCCCCCCGCGACCTGCGACTCTCCGACGATGAGACGATAGAAGGGGTGCTGCTTCGCCCCCATCCTCAACAGTTTGATCTTGACGGCCATCTCCATATCCCCTTATCTGTCCGGTGTCACACCCCGACGAAAGGCCGAAGGCGTCTTGCCACGTTGCGCGCAGCACCGCGCGGAACCATCTGTCTCATCAGTTTCTGGGCCTGGGAGAACTGTTTGAGGAGGCGATTCACGTCTGCCACAGACGTGCCGCTCCCGGCAGCGATCCGCCGGCGGCGGCTCCCATTGATGAGATCCGGAGATTCCCGTTCCTTGCGGGTCATTGAGTTCATGATCGCCTCAGCCCGCTTGAACTCCCGCTCCGCCCCAAGAGGATCAGCAAGCCCCTTCTGTTGAGACAGTCCCGGGATCATCTCCATCACCTGCTCGAGTGGCCCGAGGTCTTTCAGTTGTCTGAGCTGCAAGCGGAAATCTTCCAGCGTGAAGCGCTCGGTCCGAATTTTCTCTGCGAGATCCTCCGCTCGCTGCCTATCGACGGTCGCTTGCACCTTCTCGACCAAAGTCAGGATATCGCCCATCCCCAGGATCCGGGACGCCAGTCGTTCAGGGTGAAACGGTTCGAGGGCCTCCGGTTTTTCCCCCACGCCGATGAACTTGATCGGCTTCGCCGTCACCGAGCGGATCGAAAGGGCCGCGCCGCCCCGGGCGTCCCCGTCCAGCTTGGTCAGGACAAATCCCGTCAGGCCGAGATCCGCATCGAACCGGAGGGCAGAATTCACCGCGTCCTGGCCGGTCATGGCGTCGGCCACCATCAAGATCTCGGCAGGACCAGTGGCCCCTTTCATGGCCACAAGCTCCTGCATCAATGGCTCATCGATATGGAGTCGCCCGGAGGTGTCAAGAATCACCGGGCTATATCCGGCCTGCCTCGAGAGGGTCAACGCCTCCTGACACACCTGCAGCGCGGAACCGGCACCCGCAAACACCGGCACCGCGAGGGAGCGCCCCAGGATCTGAAGCTGTTCCTTGGCGGCTGGCCTGGCCGTGTCCGCGGCCACCAGGAGCGGCGACCGCCCCTCGGACACGAGCATCCGAGCGAGCTTTGCCGCAGTGGTGGTCTTGCCCGATCCATGAAGACCGACCAGCATGAAAACCGTCGGGGGATCCGGCGCATAGGCGAGAGGGGCGCGTGTCCTGCCCAACTCCTCCACCAGCTCTTCGTACACCACCTTGACGACCTGCTGGCCAGGAGTTAGACTCTCCAACACCTCGCGGCCAACTGCCCGTACACGGACCCGCTCGATGAAGCCCTTCACGACCTTAAAATTCACATCGGCTTCTAGGAGGGCAAGTCGGACCTCCCGGAGCGCCTCAGCGATGTTCTCTTCGGTGAGCCGTCCGTGGCCACGAAGCCTTTTAAAGACAAGATTTAATCGTTCCGTGAGCCCTTCAAACATTTCGCTCACCCCCTAGCGTGAACGATAAAAATAGCCTCTTTTTCCTCTCCTTGTCAAGGTCAAACTGTACTCTTGTTGGCCATCCTGGGGCCCTTGTTCTTCATTCGCCCACCGCTGGACGCTACCCTAGAGGAAAGCTTTGCAGGACCGAGTAGCGAGCACCCGCAGGGTGCAGATCGCTCTTCATCAACTCGATCCGATCTACCACCATCTCGCCCAGCGCTTCGGCCGCCATCGAGGTCAGTGCAACGGCCAGTTGTTCCCTACGCGCGGGCCCCCTTACCCGACCCAGCGTCAGATGCGCGGTGAATGGTCGCTCCTCTCGTGGAAATCCCAGAGGCTCGAGACCTGCTTCTATTTTCGCCTGCAGCGCCGCCAGCGCTTCCGCGCCTCGAGACACACCGACCCACACCACGCGGGCAGCGCGCGGCTGCGGAAAGGCACCGAGGCCTCCAAGCTCAAGGTGAAACGATCCGTACCCCTGCGTGGCCGCACCGACCGCTTCGACAATGAGATCACAACGGGATTCCTCCACGTGCCCCAGGAACTTAAGCGTGAGGTGAAGGTTCTCGGGTTTCACCCACCCGACATCGGCGCGGGTCGCCTTGAGCCGTTCCTGCACCCGCGCGAGAGCTTCTTTCAGCTCCGGATCGAGATTGACGGCGACAAAGGCGCGAACGGTGGGCGGAAGTGGACGATCAGGTCTGAGTGTCATCTCACCGCGACAGCAGATGCCGGCGGAGCATGTCGAGGGCCACCTGTGATGCGAGGAGCTTATTGGTATCCCGATCGCCAAGAAACCGGAACTCCCGACAGTGTACCCCGTCTTTGGAAGCCATGGCGATGTAGATCAAGCCGACCGGCTTCTCGGCGGTGCCCCCGTCCGGACCGGCGATGCCGGTGATGCCAAGGGCCAGATCCGTTCCGGCGGCCTCCCTCACGCCCGAAGCCATCGCAAGGGCAACGGGCCGGCTGACTGCTCCATGCTGTGAAATCAGCTCGTGCGGCACCCCAACCAGGCGCTCCTTGGCCTGGTTGCTGTAGACCACCTCGCCACAGATAAAGTAGGCGGAGCTCCCTGGGAGGTTGGTCAGACGGTGAGAGATCAATCCCCCGGTGCACGACTCGGCAACGGCAACGGTCTGTTTTGCCTTCAGGAGAAGCCGCCCCAACACCTCTTCGAGGCGCTCTTCATCCCGCCCGAAGATCAGATCGCCGAGGCGCTCGCGAAGCCTGGCCTCCAGATCGTCGAGTAATCGCTCGCCCTCCGCCTCCGACTCAGTTTTTACCGTCAGTCTGATGTGGATCTCCCCTGCGTGAGCGAGCAGGGCGATGGTCGGGTTTCGTGCGGTGCGGGCAAGATCACCAACCGCCTCGTCGAGCTTCGATTCGGTGATCCCGCACGTCTTCAGAATGCGCGAGCGAATCCGCGCCCTGACACCGAGACCCTCACGAAGACGCGGGATGACCTGCTCCCTGAGCATCGGCCGCATCTCCGAGGGTACCCCCGGCATTGCCACCACCACCCTCCCATCCCCCAGGCGGATGAAGAGGCCAGGCGCAGTGCCTCGAGGGTTTGAGAGCACGATCGCACCACCCGGGATCAGAGCCTGTCGCTCGTTGTTGCTGGACATGGTCAGTCCTCGCTCGGCGAATCGGCGACGGATAGACTCCAACACTCCCTGATCGAGGATCAGGGGCCGCCCCACGACGCTTGCGATGACCCGGCAGGTCACATCGTCCTCGGTAGGACCTAGACCTCCCGTGCAGACCACAATCTCCGACCGCGCCAGGGCCAGGCGAAGCGCCTTCGCGATGCGGTCCTCGTTGTCCCCAACGGTCGTCTTCCAGTACACATCGATCCCCGCTTCGGCAAGCTGTTCGCCGATGTAGGCAGAGTTGGTGTCGATACTGTGGCCTAGTAACAGCTCCGTCCCGATGGTGAGGATCTCGGCAACGATGGCCTTCTCCAACGGAAGCGCTCCCTATCCGATCAGTTCCGGCAGCCACGATCGGAGTAGCCCGACCGAAAGATTCGCATAGACCCCGGCCACCAGATCATCCAGCATGATACCCCATCCGCCGGAAAGATTCTGTGCCCGCCCGGCCGGAAACGGCTTCCAGATGTCGAACAAGCGGAAGAGGGCAAAGGCGCAGAGAAGCGGTGCCGGCCGCGGCGGAATCGCTAGCAGCGCCACCCAGCAGCCGACGATCTCATCGATGATCACCATGGGGGGATCTTTAGCCGAAAGGGCAAGCGCTGCCCGGTTTGCCGCATAGGTCCCTACGGCAAATAGCAGCGCAACGACCGAGAGGTGGAACGTCCATGGTAGGTACCGGAAGGGAAGGAAAACGAGAAGTGCGCCCAGGCTCCCCACCGTGCCCGGTGCGTAAGGGATCCGGCCAAGATTGAAGCCGGTGGCGAGCAGCAAACACAACCGGAGGAATAACGACCCCCCCCGAGAGCTCGGAGGGTTCATCATCCGCGGCAGGTCCGACCTCTCAGGCGACCGAGGTTTGGTTACCGCCCGCCGCCTTCGAGCGATAGAGCGCCTGATCCGCCGCGCGGACCAGATCTTCGACTTGGCGCATGTCGGGACCGAGGCAGGCGACGCCGAGGCTTACGGTGACGATATCGCCCCCCTCCGGCTCCTGCGGATCAGGGGAGTGCCGCTCCATTGCAGAGCGGATTCGTTCAGCTTGCACCCAGGCCCGCTTGACGTCAGTCTCCGGGAGAATGATGCCACACTCATCCCCCCCGTACCGGGCGACGATATCGACGCCTCGCGTGTTGCTTCTCAGTCCGCCGGCAATGAGGCGGAGAGCCTTATCACCGGCCAGATGGCCGTGGCGGTCGTTGTATCGCTTGAAGAAATCGATGTCCAGCATGATCAGCGAAAGCGGCCGATCGTACCGCTGGGCCCGCCTGAACTCTTGCTCGAGTTGTTGGTAGAAGTGGCGATGGTTGAAGAGACCCGTCAACTCATCAGTGATGGCCAGCCGGTTGGTCTCCTGAAACAGGCGCACGTTCTCGATCGCGATGGCCAACTGCTCGCCCAGGGGGACGAGGAGATCAAGTTCACGCTCTCCGAAGCTGTGGGGCTTCGTGCTGTCCAAGAAGAGGGCGCCGATTGCCTCCCCCTTGGCAATGAGCGGGAGGCGTACTGATGAGCGGATGCCTTCTCTCAGGAGCGTCTCGTCTTCCTCGAACCGCCGCGCCGCCGCCAAATCCGGCTCGATATGCGGGGACCGATGGGACAATACCCACTCGATGCCTGTCGCTCCGCCTCCCGACCAGAGGCTCCCCGGCGCTTCGGTGATGGGCTGATCGGCAGCGAGCTGGAGCATTCTGAGCCCCTTGCCTGAGTCGTCCCGCACGACGACTCCCATCCGGTCATACGGGATAAGTCGTTTCACCTCTGCAGCGAAGGCCTGGTAGACGGCCCCAAGATCCAACGAGGCGCTGATAACCTTGGTCAAGCGATTGACCGCCGCGATCCGTTCCGCGCGCTGCTGGAGGGCGGCGTACAGGCGGGCGTTCTCCAAGGCAATCCCAAGGTGAGTCGCATAGGTCACGACAGTCTCGACCTCGAGGGGGCGGAAACTCCTGGGCCGTCGATAATAGAGGGCAAGCGCCCCATAACGGCCCGACATCCCCTCCACCGGAACGGCCAGTAACGCCTCGACCCCCTCCTCCAACAGGGACGCCGGGAAGTAATCCGGAAGCTGGCTTGCACGAGCGATCAGGATCGGCTTGCCCGCATCCACAACCGTCTGGGCAATCGGGTCCGGGATGGTCGAGCGCTCGGCGCCCTGTCGGCCACTCAGAAAGATTCCGACTCGAGTGACCACTCCTGGCGTGGGCTCACACAACGAGATCAGTGTCCCATCGGCCTGGAAGGCCTCCAGGATCTGTTGCGCAGCGAACTGTAGCGTGTCTTCGAAGTTCTGGATCGAATGTAACTGGTTACTGAGTTCGTACAGCAGGTTCGATCTGGCCAGGGCCTCTGTGGTCTCCTCGAACAGGCGGGCGTTCTCGATAGCAACACCGATCTGATGGCCGAGGCCTGCGAGCAGTCGTTCCTCTTCGTGAGAAAACGATCGAGGATGCCGACCGAACATGCTCATGGTCCCCACCACCCGGTGCTTGGAGATGAGCGGGATACCTGCTGCCGCACAGACCCCAGGGATCGCTCCAATACCGGCGAGCACTCCTGGATCGCTGGCCACATCCGGGATGAGGATCGGTCTCTCCGCGTGGGCCACTGCTCTGGCAAACTCCTCGCAGGACCCGACCGATCCAACCTCTTCGAGCTGTGCGGCGAACACGCCTTTACCGGCGAATATCCTGAGCTCCTGTCCGCCATGATCCGACAGGCGGACAAGACCCGCATCCAGTTCCATCAGTTCAAGGATCTGTTGAAGAGCTTGCTCCAGCACCTCTTTCAGATTGAGGGAGCGACTCAGCGCCGTTGCGATAGCATAAAGGGCAGAGAGGGCGCGGTTCTTGGCCAGGGCCTCCTGCCGGAGACGACTGATCCGCAGCCAGACTTCGGTTCGAGCGGCGAACTCCTCGGGATCAACCGGCTTGCCGATAAAATCATCTGCCCCCCACCGAAGCCCCTGAGCCCTTTGCATGGCGGTGGCCCCTCTCGTGAAGACAATGACTGGCAGATGCCGGTTCCCCTCGTCGGCCCGGAGTGCTGTCAGGATCTGACGGCCTTCCAGATGAGGCTTCTCGAGATCCAATACCATCAGGTCCGATCGGCAGGTGGCCAGCGCCTCCAACGCCTCCTGCTTGGAGCGAGCCACCAAGATACAGAATCCCCGACGCTCCAACAGCTCCTGGAGCTTGCGGACCGACCCGGTATCGTCATCAACGATCAGGATCGTCCTATTCAACTCTCCCCAAACCTCAGGCATGCGATCGCTCCAGCGCAAGAACAGATCTTAATCGTACACGATTCCGTCCGCCGGACAAAGGGGAAAACCGGAGCGGAACATCTTTACCGATAGTTGCCGAACTGAAGCTCGATACCACAATCGTGTCCCCGCAGCGCCTGGATCACCGCCTGAAGGTCGTCCTTGTTCTTTCCCGACACCCTCACCTGGTCTCCTTGAATCTGCGCCTGAACCTTGAGACCGAGTCCTCTGATGACCTTCACGATCTCGCGGCCCTTCTCGGCGGAGATTCCCTGCTGAATAGTTACCCGCTGCCGAACGGTGCCCTTCGCCGCCGGCTCTGGAGCCTCGTACACGAGGGCCTTCAGGGAGACCCTCCGGCGCACCAGCTTCGACTCGAGGAGGTCCACCACGGCCTTGAGCTTGAAGGTGTCATCGGCATTGAGCGTGAGACCCATCTCGTCACGCGTGATGCGACATGACGTGCCCTTGAAATCAAACCGCTGCTGGATCTCTTTCATGGCCTGCTGAACGGCGTTATCCACCTCCTGCAGATCAACCGTCGAGCTGATATCAAAAGAGCTTCCGTTGGACACAGGCGGTCTCCTTATTGCCTCCGGGTAGGGTCGGACGAAACACTGAGTTCCGGGTTCCAAGTTCCAGGTTCCAAGTTGAAGGCACAGTACGCGGTCTTTCTCACCCGGGACTCGGAACTCGCAACCTGGAACCGCCGATAGGCTGAATGCGCGGACCTACCGGACGGGAGTCTTCGGAGGCGAAATCACATCGGTGCCTGGCGGCGGCGAGAACTGGAAGAGCCCATCCTTCAAGCCCTCATTCACCTTCACGTCGGACAGATCGACGGCGGTGGTGTTGCCGTAGAGATCAAATACCGTCAGTCGATGGATCAGGAAGCTTTCCCGATCGATGGCCAGAACCACGCGTTTGAAGGAGAGATCCTCGCCTTTCGGTGCGAGGTCCAGGAGATACTCCTGGCTGTCCCTCGTTCCCGCGTGGGCGATGGTCCGTACACGGAAATCCCGCCGGAGACTGCTTATGCCGAACAGGATCCCGATCGGGCCCGTGCCCAGCGCGCCGCTCACGTCCTGCGCCACTGCCTGTCGCTCCACTGGGCTATAGCTCCAGAGGGTCTTGCCGTCGATCAGGAACAGTCTCGGTTCCGGCTTCTCGTACTCCCATCGCATTTTCCCGGGCCACTTGAGGAAAAGGCGGCCCGAGGCCTGTTGGCTCGTCCCGCTCAGCCGATTGGTCGCCCTCTGAACGAATTCCGCCTGGAGGTCCGAAAAACTCTTGTAGGTGGCCTGCAATTTATCGGCCACCTCTTCCGCCGTCAGGGCCGAGACACCCAACGGGGACAGCATGCCAAGCAGCAACAGGACTGCCAGGAAGTGCGAAGTGCGAGGTCCGAGGTGCGAGGCACCCCGCACTGTTTTCTTCGCACCTCGCACTTTCAGATCAAACGACCACCTCATTGGCTAAAGGCTCCGCTGCTCCACCAGCACCACCCGCGGCCTGCTCCCTTCGATGGGTCCAACGATGCCTTCCCGTTCCATTCGCTCGACCATTCGCGCCGCGCGATTGAACCCGATCCGCAATCGCCGTTGAATGAGGGAGATGGAGGCCTGTCGCGTCGTGACCACCAGATCGACCGCCTGCCGATACATCTCATCCTCTTCGTCATCGGTCGGCTCCCGTTCCTCTTCTGCCGGCAGCAGCGACCAGGGAAACTCCTCGGCCTTGCCCTGGGCCTTCAGGTAATCGACCACGCGCTTGATCTCGATGTCAGAGACGAATGATCCATGGATCCGGATCGGCTTGGAACTGCCAGGGGGGATGAAGAGCATGTCGCCATCGCCCAGCAGATGTTCAGCGCCATTCATGTCGAGGATGGTCCGAGAATCGACCTTGGACGAGACCTGGAAGGCTATCCTGGCGGGGAAATTGGCCTTGATAATGCCCGTGATCACATCCACCGACGGCCGCTGCGTTGCCACGATCAGGTGGATCCCGACCGCCCGGGCCATCTGCGCCAGCCGAGCGATTGCCCCTTCAACCTCGGCCGCGGCGGACAGCATCAAGTCAGCCAGTTCGTCGATGACCACCACGAGGTACGGGAGTGGACGGAATATCTCGCCGCCTCCCTCCCGCCTGGCGATCCGGATCAGGCGATTGTAGGTGGCGATGTTCCTGGCCCCAAGCCTCGCGAACAGCTTGTATCGACCTTCCATGTGGGTGACCAGGCGGTTGAGCCGCTTCGCCGCCTCCTTTGGATCAGAGACGACCCGATCCGCCAGATGGGGTGTCCCATCGTAGATCGACAGCTCGACCCGCTTCGGATCGATCAGCAGCAGGCGCAGCCCCTCCGCCGTGGCCCTATACAGGAGACTCAGGATCAGCGCATTGACACAGACGCTCTTTCCCGAACCCGTGGCCCCAGCGATGAGCAGGTGGGGCATCTGGGCCAGGTCTGCCACAAAGGGCTCACCCGCGATGTCCTTGCCCAGGGCAAGGGGAAGGTGTGCAGCAGACCCCTCGAAGGCTTTTGACACCAGCAGCTCCCTGAGGCGAACAATGGCACGATGGCGGTTGGGGATCTCGACCCCCACGGCCGCTTTCCCGGGGATCGGGGCCACCACGCGCACGGTCAACGCTCTCAGGGCCAACGCCAGATCGTCAGCCAACGCGACAATCCGATTGATCTTGATCCCCGGCGCCGGCTCGATCTCATAGCGGGTGATGACGGGCCCCGGTTGCACCTCGGCCACCTTCCCCTCGACGCCAAAGTCAAGCAGCTTCCGCTCCAAGATCGCCGCGTTGGCCTCAAGCTCCTCCTTGGAGATCCCGGCCTCCATAGCAGCCGGCATGTCGAGCAGCGACAACGGCGGGGCCTGGAATCCCTCCTTCGGGACCACAAAGGGGAAGGATCGCTGTGTGGGCGCTGCTGTCGCAGGCGGCGCTGGCTCGGCCGTCACGGGCCCATGGAGAGGTTCAGGCAGGACGGGAATTGGTCGACTCTCGACCTGAGGCTCCTCCTCGGCGGGTGGTGTATAGGGGGGCCTTATCCGGCCGGGGAGGTGCGCCTTCGTGGCTCTCCGCTCCTGTCTACGGGCGGCCAGCCGCTCGAGAAAACCCTTCCACCCGGAGGTCAGGCCCACCAGCGGCCGAGTGGTCAAACATACCACGCCAAGTGAAAGGGTGGTCAGCCCGAAGAGCGGCAGGCCAACACGGCCGATCAGTGGGCCGAGGATCCGATGGATCTCCTGGCCAACGAAGCCACCCGGCCGTTCAGAGGCCGGACCGATAGACAGGCCAGCCTTGGCCAGAAGTTGAGCCAGCAGCCCGAGGCTTGACAGCACCAGGAAGAGTCCCACCAGCTTCAACAGCACGAAGGGTGTGGCCTTCGCAGCGAGGCGCCTCCAGCTCAGAAGGCCGAGGAAAAACGGCAGGGTCAGCGCGCCAACCCCCAGCAGTTCCAGAAGATCGCTGGCAAGCTCTGCCCCCCACCTCCCGCCGTAATTGTGCACCTGATGCTCGGGGCCGCGCCCGGAGTTAAAAAACGAGGGGTCGAGCGGATCGTACGAGAAGAGACTGGCCATGAGGAAGATCGCCACGGCGATCCCGAGGATGCCCAGCGCCTCCTGAGCCTTGGGGTGCGCCAGGAACTGTGCCCGCGAAGATCGATCCGCCGCCCTCTTTGGGCCTTGGGTCGCCAGCGGCTCCGATTCGCTCCCCGTCGCCATCAGCCCCCTCCTGCCTTACACCTCAATGATCACCGGCTCGATCATGGGCCTCCGCTCGATCTCCCTCTGCAGATACCTCTTCAGTGCGGTCTTGATCTGACGCTGGATGAGGGCGTGGTCAGCCAGTTCTTCTTCGGAGGCGCGTTCCAGTACGGAGAAGACCAGAGCCTTCATGTCATCCAGAAGGGCCTTCGAGTCTTGTTCGTACACAAAGCCGCGGGAGAGGATCTCCGGTCCGGCGACCAGCTTGCCTGTGTGACGGTCAACTCCCAGAACGACGACGACTATCCCATCGCGCCCCAGGTGCTGTCGGTCGCGAAGCACCTCGCCCCCCACATCTCTGATCCCCTTTCCATCGATGAAGACCCGACCGGCAGGCACCTTGCCAACAACCCTGGCGCTTTCACGGTTCAACTCCAGGATGTCACCGTCCTCGATCACAAAGACCCGGTCCTGAGGCACCCCGACCTCTCGCGCCAGGCCTGCATGCAGGTACAGGTGGCGGTACTCTCCGTGAATCGGCACAAAGAAGTTGGGCCGGGTCAGATTCAGCATCAGCTTGAGCTCTTCCCGGCTGGCATGCCCCGAGACGTGGACCCCCGCTACCTCTTCTTCCGTAATGACCCTGGCTCCCTGCCGGAGGAGCCCATTGATCGTTCGGGCGATCGATTTCTCGTTCCCGGGGATGACCCTTGCCGAGAAGAT
>JBGQIR010000014.1:0-16644 GCA_041498535.1 Methylomirabilis sp. (SeqCode) | reverse complement strand
GGACCAACCAGTACGTCTTCCGTCATTATTCTCGTGCTTCACGTGGTAATGGCCTTCACCCACCACCGCGCCCCTTGAGCCGTGTCGTCTACCATCACACCAAGATCGGCCAGCCAGGATCGAATCGCATCGGCAGTCGCCCAATCCTTCTGATCACGGCGCTGAATGCGGTACTCGACGATGCGATCGACCACGTCTTTCGGCAAGGGTTGTCCACATTCAATCGACTTCCGGACAAGCTCCTGATCTGCCCGTAAGTCTATGATCCTGACCGACATATCCATACCACCGATGTAGGACACCGATTGCTCCGAACCCTGAAGCAATCCGCCCAGGACCGATCCAAACCTCTGCAAAGCCTCCCCTGCAAGGCGCAGCCCATTCGAGAGGGCTTTATCTGATGTGCGGTCGGCATCTCTTAAAGCAACGTTGATATCTCTTGTCAGGTTAAACATCACAGCCAGCGCGCGTGGAGTATTGAAATCATCGTCCATAGCGTCCGTGAATTCTCGCTCGGACCCGTCGATCTGGTGCAGGAGAGGCAAGGCATCGCCTTGTGAAGCGTCACCCTTGGGGGCCTGAACACCCCCGAAACCCTGAATCTGCTTCAGAGCGTTCCGAAGCCGGGCCTTAGCATTCCGGGCGCTGATCATCGCATCCTCCGAAAAATCTAATGGCGCCCGGTAATGGGTCCCGAGCAGGAATATCTTCAGAGCGTCGGGGGTGTGGTGGCTCAGCAGATCTCGAACGGTGAGGACATTTCCCAACGATTTCGACATCTTCTCGGCCTGAATGTTGACGAATCCATTATGCACCCAATAGCGCGCGAACGGCTTGCCGGTGGTGCATTCCGACTGAGCGATCTCGTTCTCGTGATGAGGGAATATCAGGTCGGCGCCGCCGCCGTGGATGTCGAAGGTCTCGCCAAGGTACTTCATCGACATGGCCGAGCACTCGATGTGCCAGCCCGGCCTGCCGGGGCCCCACGGACTCTCCCAGGAGGGCTCTCCTGGCTTTGAAGCCTTCCACAAGGCAAAATCAAGCGGGTCGCGCTTTCGGGGATCCACCTCAATTCTCGACCCAACCCGCAGCTCCTCCAGATCTCGGTGTGAAAGCTTCCCGTAGTCAGGGAATCGCCTGACCTCGAAGTAGACATCGCCATCGACCGGGTAGGCGACCCGCTTCATGATCAAGCTCTGAATAATGTCGATCATCCCCTGGATGTGCCGAGTCGCTCGAGGCTCCTCTGTTGGCGTTCTGAGGCCCAAGGCTCGCATATCCTGGCGATAGGCCTCGATCTGCTCCTCAGCGAGTGAGTCCCACGACTGCCCCAGCGACGCGGCCCGGTTAATGATCTTATCGTCCACGTCGGTGTAGTTGCGCACGTAGATCACCTTGTAACCCCGGTATTCGAGGTAGCGCCAGATCACGTCGAAGGTGAGGGCGGCACGCGCGTGGCCGATGTGGGCACGATCGTAGACGGTCGGCCCGCAGGCGTACATCCTGATCTCTCCAGGCACCAGCGGTTCGAGCACCTCTTTCCGTTGGCTCAAGGTGTTGTGGATCCTTATCGTCATTCAGATTCCCCGCAGGGTTACCCCGTTACCCCCTGGCGGCCGAGCGAGGCGATGGCAAGGCACGCGATGCCGCCACCCGCCCCAAGCGTGCCCATTCGATTCGCTGTGGTCGCCTTGACGCTCACTTCCTCCACCGCGGCTCCAACCATTTCTGCAAGGTTGCTCCGCATCTGCGTAATATACGGTCCCAGTCTCGGGGCCTCCGCGATAATGGTGGCATCGATATGGCCCACCGAGTACCCGAGGGCCTTGACCCGCTGGAATGCCTCTTTGAGGAGAAGGAGGCTCGACACATTCCTGTACATGGGATTATCTGTCCCGAAGCACGAGCCGATATCCCCGGCGGACGCGACGCCCAAAATAACGTCGATCACCGCATACACCAAGACATCAACATCCGAGTGCCCCTCCAGGCCTTTCTCGAACGGGATCTCCACCCCACCCAGGACGAGACGGCGTCCTGACACCAGTGGATGGGTGTCGAACCCGATGCCAACCGTCATCGGTACAGCCGTCGTCGCAAGATCAGCTCTGCCAGAGGCACATCCTCCTCGCTCGTGATCTTAAGGTTTTCATAACTTCCTGTCACAACCTTGACTCTCACCCCGATTCGCTCCACCAGTGCCGCGTCATCAGTGGCGATGATTTCATGCTCCCGAACCGCTAGGTGAGCCCTCATCAGGAGCGAGTACCGGAAGACTTGCGGGGTCTGAACCGCCCACAGTTGGTCCCTGTTCGGCGTCTCCACGACGAGCCGGTCAGCGTCCACCCGCTTGATGGTATCGGTGACCGGGACGGCCGCCACTGCAGCGCCCCATTCCTTTGCGGCCTCTAACGTCGCCAGGATGACCTCACGGGAAACGAAAGGGCGAACGCCGTCATGGATCAACACCATATCCGTGTCCGGCTTCGCCCTCAGCAGACCGTTGTAGACTGAATCTTGTCGTTCCTGTCCTCCGGGGACCACCTCCGCTTCAACATCAACCCTGGCCAGGGACAGCGCGTCCCGGCCAATCGACTCTTCGCCCGGGGGGACCACAATAATCATGGCCGCCAGCGCATCCGAGGCCGCCAGCGCTCTCAGCGTGTAGCTGAGCACGGGAAGACCGTTCAGCTCGATAAACTGTTTCTTGACTGCTCCCGCGAAACGACTTCCCTTTCCTGCCGCAGGAACGATCGCCGTGATGTGCATCGCAGAAGTGCCACGTTCCAAGTTCCGCTTCGCCGTTCTGAGTTCCGGGTTCCAGATTCCAGGCTGGACACATTCCAGGGCCCGAGTTCAAGATCTAAGGTAAGAAGTACGGGTCCTTTCCAACTTGGAACTTGGCACCTGGCACCTGGAACCTGGCACCTGGAACCTGGAACTCGCTACGCGGCCTCGGCCTCTTCCTTCAGACGCGAGAAGATCATGCGCCCCGCGGTCGTCTGCAGGACCGTGGTGACACAGACATCGATCGTCTGGCCGATGTAACGACGGCCATTATCCACCACAACCATTGTTCCGTCGTCGAGATAGGCAACCCCCTGATTGTACTCCTTGCCTTCCTTGAGGATGTACACCCGCATGTCCTCACCAGGCAGGACGACGGGTTTCAGCGCGTTGGTCAGCTCGTTGATGTTCAACACCCCGACCCCATGCAGCCCCGCTACCTTATTCAGATTGAAATCGTTAGTCACGACCTTGGCGTTATACGCCTTGGCCATGGCGACCAACTTCGCGTCCACCTCACGAATCTCCGGAAACTCCATATCGCTGATCTCGACGTGAACATCGACCTTCTTCTGCATCTTCTGGAGGATGTCGAGTCCCCGACGGCCCCGATTTCGCTTAAGCGGATCGGATGAGTCGGCGATGTGCTGCAGTTCCCGAAGGACGAACTGCGGGATAAGAAGCGTTCCCTCAAGGAACCCGGTCTCACAGATGTCAGCAATGCGACCATCGATGATCACGGAGGTATCCAGGATTTTGTAGCTCTTGCTCCGCGGTTCTTCCCGCAGAAGCCGAACCAGGTCGGCCATACTGAACTCTCGACCCTTCTCGACCGCGATGGCGGCCCCAAGGTACGCAACACCGATCGTCACGATGATCCGCAGGGCCATGGCCATATTAGCGGGGACGAAGACCAGAAGGCCCGAGATAGCGGCGAAGAAGATCCTGGCCAAGCCGAGCCCGACGACAAACCCGATGATCCCGCTGAGAATGACTTTCGAGGAGGTCTGATGAAACGTGCGGTGAAGCATCAGTACCACGACACCACACAAGGCCCCTAGCATGAGGCCGGCCACACCCAGCACCCATACGTCAGGACCCGTTCCAGCCTGAGAGGCCAGATAAAACCCAATGGCCGCCCCTCCAATAATCGCCGGGAGGCCAAAGCGATAGGTGTTCAAACGCGTTCCCCCCTTTCTCGAAAGGTTGACTGGCCGCACGAACCGGCCATCACCTTTCAGTTGCCGCTGCTACCGACCGCCTTGTCAACGAGCGCCCGCGCCTTTTCCGGGTCCACCCCGGAGGCGTGCGAAATCTCGCTGACAAGTAATTTCCGGACGTTCTCCAACATCATCTTCTCGCCAAACGAGAGGTTCCGCTCCTTTTGGAGGAGAACCAGTTTTCGAAGCACGAGGGCGACTTCATACAGCGAACCGGTCTTGATCCGCTCCATGTTATCCTTAAACCGGCGGTTCCAGTTGGGACTGATTTCCAGGTCATTCTTCTTTAGGATTGCCATGACCTTTGGGATCTCCGAGGGTTCAATGACCTCTCGGAGGCCGACCCGCTTGGCGTTCTTGGTGGGGACCATTATGGTCATGCCGCTCCCGATGATACGAAGAATATAGAAAAACTGGCGCCCACCGGAAACTTCCTTCTTCTCGATGGCTTCGACCAGTCCAACCCCGTGGGTCGGATACACGACTTTTGTGCCCACACGATACATGCCCAGTCCTTTCACGTTATCTTACCAAACATCCCCATGTGAGTCAAAAGATTCCGGAGCTTAGCGTGGCTCGAGTTCTCGAGCCAGCTCTTCCAGGGAGCGGATGCCGGTGACTCTCAACGTAGAGAAGGCAGATTGCGCCCGCTCGAGATTGTGCCTGGGTATAAGGCAATGGGACAGACCCAGGTGTCCTGCTTCCCGGATTCGCTGCTCCGCCATCGGCACTGCCCGTATCTCGCCGGCGAGGCCGATCTCACCGAACACGGCGAGCCCAGGGTCGAGGGGAAGGTTCCTGGCGCTTGAAAGGACCGCTGCGGCCAGGCCCAGATCGGCAGCGGTCTCTCCGATCCTCACACCCCCCACGACGTTCACGTACACGTCGCACACGCTGAGCCGCAGGCCAAGCCGCTTCTCCAGCACGGCCAGCAGCAGGGCTCCTCGGTTACTATCCACACCATTGAAGACGCGCCTGGGGATGGGGGCGCCCGGCTCCGCAACGAGCGCCTGTAGCTCCACCAGAAGGGGCCGGCTACCTTCCATGGTTGGGATGACGATGGAGCCCGATGCGCCCGCAGGTCGCTGCGACAAAAAAACCTCCGACGGGTTCTCCAGCTCCTGCAGCCCTTTGTCCGTCATCTCGAGCACGCCCACCTCAGGAGTTGGCCCGAAGCGGTTCTTCATGGTACGCAGGAGACGATGGACCTGATGTCCCTCCCCCTCCATGAACACGACGGCGTCGACCATGTGCTCCAGCGCCTTCGGGCCAGCGATGGACCCATCCTTGGTGATGTGGCCTATGACAATGGTGCTGACCCCTTTGTCCTTCGCCAGCGCCATCAGCCGACAGGCCGCCTCTCGAACCTGGCTGAAACTGCCCGGTGGCGACTCCAAGTCTTCCGACGCGATGGTCTGAATGGAGTCGATCACCAATACCTTTGGCCGGAGTCGCTCGGCCTGATCCAGAATGACCTGGAGGGAAGTCTCGGCAAGGAGAAGGAGGCGATCGGAGAGTGGTCCAACCCTGCTACCCCTGGACCGCGTCTGTTCGGGCGATTCCTCGCCAGAGACGTAGAGGACCGTCCCCTCCCTTATCGCGATCTGCATCGAGGCCTGAAGCAGGAGGGTTGATTTCCCAATCCCGGGGTCGCCGCTCAGCAGGACGAACGAGCCGGGGACAATGCCGCCCCCCAACACTCGATCCAACTCCGCCAGGCCGCTACTAATCCGGTGGAGGGCCCTGACATCCACTGCGGTGATCGGGGTAGGAAGCTCCCGCGCCGTTGACGATCCGGACCGGACGCCGCCATGCCGCTCGCTCGTAAGGCGCTCTTCCAGCAAGCTTCCCCATTGCCCGCAGTCGGGGCAGCGACCCATCCAGCGAGGGGTCTGATAGCCGCAGCTTTGGCAGAGGAAAACGGTCTGGATCTTGGCCATGCGCGTGGTGAACTTCTAGGGCGCTGGAGCCCAATCGCTCGACAAATCTGGGGGAACTGTGCCAGGGGACAAGGATCACCCGGCCTGAGTTGCAGGGCCTGGCCGCACGTCAGGCAACCCACCTCCGCGAGCCGTCACTGATCTTCCGCATAGTCATACGGCTCTGGATGGACGTCGTCGAACAGGCCGAACTTGACGTACTCCCTCAGGAAGGCCAGCTCAACCTTCCCGGTCGGGCCGTTTCGCTGCTTGGCGATGATGACCTCGGTCTTCGTGTCTCGCTCCGGATCGACGGTTCCCTCCTTTCCCGCCCGGCGGGCCCGATAGTACCCAGGCCGGTAAAGGAAGATGACCACATCTGAGTCCTGCTCGATGGCCCCAGACTCCCGGAGGTCCGACAACTGCGGCCGACCCTCCTCCCGCTCCTCAGTTCTCCGTGCAAGCTGCGAGAGGGCTACGACCGGAACTTTCAGCTCTTTGGCCATTGCCTTCAGCGCCCGGCAGATCTCCGATACCTCTTGCTGGCGGTTCTCGGCACGGAGGCGACCCGATAAGAGTTGGAGGTAGTCGATCACCACCATCCCAATCTTCTGCTCGGCCTTGAGCCTCCGCGCTTTCGCCCGCACCTCGATGACAGAAATGGCAGCAGAGTCATCGATGAAGATCGGCGCCTCAGAGAGGCGACCGGCCGCGTTCGTCAGCTTCGGCCAGTCGCTCTCACGAAGAAAACCTGTCCTGAGCCTGTTAGAATCGACCTCGGCTTCGGAGGAAAGCATCCGCTGGACCACCTGTTCCTTCGACATCTCCAGGCTGAAGATCCCGACCGGCAACCCTTCTTCGATAGCGGCGTTCCTGGCGATATTGAGGGCGAAGCTGGTCTTCCCCATCGAGGGGCGGCCAGCGATGATGATCAGCTCCGACGGTTGCAGGCCGGCGGTCATCTTATCGAGCTCACTGAAGCCTGTCGGGACGCCGGTGACCTGCGTTTTGCGGTCGTACAGTTTCTCCACCTGCTCAAAGGCGTCCTTCAGGATCGACTTCAGAGGGAGGAAGGAGCGCCGCACGCGATCCTCGGAGATCTCGAAGATCGCCTGTTCCGCCTGCTCGAGTACCTCGTCCGCCTCGTCCTGATCGCCGTAGCCGAGCCCGACGATATCGGTGGCCACGTCGATCAACTGGCGGAGCAGCGCTTTGTCCCGGATGATCCGGGCGTGATAAGTGACGTTCGTCGCCGTCGGGACAGCCTCGACAAGTGAGGCCAGAAAGGCAGCGCTGCCGATATCCTCCAGCTCGCCGCGGCGGCGAAGCTCATTGGTGATGGTGATGAGATCCACCGGCTCGCTTCGCTGAAAGAGATCCTGGGCTGCGGCGAAGATCTTGCGGTGGGCGTCGCGGTAGAAATGGGTCGGCTGAAGCAGTTCAAGACACTTCAGGAGGGCGTCGTTGCTTTGAAGGATCGCTCCGAGGACCGACATCTCGGCCTCGAGGTTATGCGGCGGAACCCGCTCCCTGGCGATCTCACGCCGCTCGAGGGCTGACTCCCCCATGATTCGATGCGCCATACGCTTACCCCTCTGCGCGCTCCACGGTGAGCCTGAGCTCGGCAACGACCTCTGGGTGCAATCGCACCGGAATGGTATAGCTGCCAAGCGCCTTGATCGGCTCTTGCAGCACGATCTTCCTCCGATCCACCTCGAGGCCCTGGGCACCCAAGGCGGCGGCGATGTCCTGGTTCGTCACAGAGCCGAAAAGCCGATCCTGTTCGCTCGCCCGGCGCTTGAGCACGCAGCTCTTCTCCGCGATCTGGGCTGCCAGGGATTCCGCCGCATGGCGTAGCCGCTCTCCCTGCCCCTTGTTCTGCCGAAGCAGATGTCCCAACGACTTGATGTGGGCGGATGTTGCAGCCACAGCCTTCCGCTTCGGGATGAGAAAGTTCCTGGCGTACCCATCCGCCACCTCTACCTGGTCACCGGCCCTGCCGACCTTCTCCATATTCTCCATCAGAATGACTTTCATAGGAACCCCACCTCCTAAGACGATCCGCCTGACCTCCGCTGCCTTACGCCCCCGGGGGACTCGGGAGGCTCGGTCGGCGGAAGACAAACCAGATGTCGAATAATCCCACCCCTGTCAAGAGGAGCAGCAGCAACGGCTGAAGAAGCAACAGCACGAGGCCCAGGATCCCCACCAACGGCGGAAGATTGAGCCGGCGAATCCAGAAGGCAGCGATGGCCAGCCCCTGGAGAAGATAGAGTGTCATCACCACGAGCAACCCATTGAGACCGATCTCCTTCACGACCGGCAGACCGCTGAGAAAGAGAGCGGCAGCCCCGATAAACACCCATACCAGCCAATCCGGCATATTCCAGGCGAACCCCGGATCGGATCCGCCGGATGTTGAGGCACGGGCCAGGCCGCCCCTCGCCAGGAAGTAGTTCATCGATGTGGTCAGCAGCGCCGCCGCGATGAAGAGGCCCGGCGAGGCCGCAAGAAGAAATGCCCGCACCTGCTCCGCCGAGGTGGACAGGTGGCCAACCTCGTCAGGAGAAAGACCGAGCTTGTTGTAAAACCCCATCGCCTCCTGCAACGCGAGGTCGAGATGCTCCAGGAGATATTCCATCGGCCCGGCTGCGCCCCTCGACACCATGAGGAGGCCAAGCACGCTGCCCCCAAGTACGGCCAGAACCCCCGCTCCCACCGACGGTTCTGGCGCCCATTCTCGCCGAATCGCCTCAGCCAGTACAACGGCAGACACGCCGAATTCAAGAAAGAACACCCACGTGTAGCGCAGCCCCAAGAGGGGGGCCAGGGAGGCCCCCACGGCCAGCACCCCAAGGAGGCCGATAACCCGGCCATGTCTCGCGGAAAGGAGGATGAGAGGCAGGGGGGTCAGCAGACCGAAAAGCACCCCAGCAATCGGGATGGCCGCGCCCGCCAGCGCCAGCGTCAACGACGCGAGGCAAAGGGCAGCACCCTGTAACAGACGCTTAGCCGTCCCCTCCTTCATCGAACCTTCTTCCTGTAGCCGGCCACGGAGCGCCCCGCACGGCGGTCGCCCTTATAACAGGTCGGCGGCGAAGGGGAGCAACGCGATGCTGCGAGCCCGTTTGATTGCTGTGGCCAACTGCCGTTGATGAATGGCACAGTTGCCAGAGATCCGGCGCGGGATGATTTTCCCGCGATCGGTGATAAAATTCCTGAGCCGCTTCACATCCTTGAAATCAACCGCCTCGATCCTATCCACGCAATACTTGCAGACCTTCTGCCGCCGAAAGCTCCGCCGCGTTTTCAGCATCCGTCATGATCTCCCTGTTCTTCAACCCCGTTCGAAGAACCTCCCCGCAAGCTGGGGAGATTGTCGCGCGCTCTGCGCGTTCAAAACGGTACCTCCTCTTCCTCAGCCGGCCGAGGCGCTTCATCCTCGGAGGCCGCTGCTTCCTTTCGCGCGCCAACGAATTGCACCCGTTCGGCCACCACTTCGTGCTTGGTCCGCTTCTGGCCGTCAGGGGTCTCCCAGGACCGTTGCTGGAGCCGACCCTCGATGAGCACCTGCCGCCCCTTGCTCAAATACTCGGCGCAGGTCTGCGCCTGCTTGTCCCAGACCACCACTGTGATGAAACAGGCCTCCTCTCGCCGCTCGCCAGCCTTGGTGGTAAAAGAGCGATTGACCGCCAGATCAAAGCTGCAGACGGCCATTCCGGCAGGTGTGTGCCGAAGCTCCGGATCCCTGGTCAGGTTCCCCAGCAGGATCACCTTATTGAAACTCGCCATGACCTACCTCCTGAGCGGTCAACCCAGTACCCTCGCGGCTCCGCTGCGGCTTTGCCTGGAAACGGCTCTTCCTGGGCGCCTCGGCCCTGACCACTATCCCTTTCAGAATGGCCTCGGTGATCCGAAAATGCCGCTCCAGATCGGCGACCACTCCCGCCGCGCCACCTATCTGCATCAGAACGTACTGGCCGTCCCGCCGCTTCTTGATCTCATAAGCGAGACGTTTTTTCCCCCATTTCTGGACCTCCTGCACCTCGCTACCTTTTTTGGCGACGACCTCACGAATTGCGCTGACCTCTGCCTCAACAGCCGCCTCCGTGAGGGCCGGGTCCAGAATGATGATCACCTCATACGAATTCACTCCCTCACCTCCCCCTAGTGTTCCGTCCGACCCTGCTGATGTGTTGCTCGGACGTTGTACCGGTTCATGGCCGCAGCAAGGCCCTCCTGCAGGAGCACCTCTACAGCGTCAGCGGCCCTTCGCACCGCCGCGTTCATCTCATCCCGCTCCCTTTCCTCGAAAGGCCCCAGGACGTGCTCCACAGGATCACGCCCCTGGCCTGGGTGCCCGATCCCCACCTTGACCCTCAGAAAGTCAGCGCAGCCGAGCGCCTGCACAACGGACCGGACACCCTTATGGCCACCATGACCCCCGCCGGCCTTGATCCGCAATTGGGAGGTGGGGAGATCGAGGTCGTCGTGAATCACAATAATTCGTGCCGGCTCGAAGCCCAGGGCCTGCTGCCACGCCGAGACAGCGGAGCCGCTTTCGTTCATGAACGTGAGGGGCTTCACCAACAGGATGTCCTCGCCATGTAGCCTCCCCCGCTTGAAAAGGGAATAATATCGGCGACGCGTGAGGATGATACCGGCCCGGCCGGCCAACGCCTCCACCACAAGGAATCCCACATTGTGGCGGCTCGACTCATACTCCGCGCCGGGATTGCCCAGACCCACCACCATCCACAACCAGGCACCTCACGATTCGCTCTTGCCGCCCTCAGCCTTGCTCTCTTTGACCTCCTTGGCTTCCTTCTTGCCAACCACTTCCGGTTCTGCCGGCTTCTCCTCGACCGCGGCCGCCGCCTCCTCGACCACTGCCCGCGGGGCCAGCACCGAGACCACGGGTCTGCCAGCGTCCTCAAGCAGTCTGATGTCACCGGCCAGGGTGAGGTCGCGCACGTGAATGGCATCACCCAGATCCAGGTGGCTTATCTCCACCTGGATCTGGCTGGGAATCGCCCCAGGCAGGCATTCGACGGTCACCTCGCGGAGGTGCTGTTCCAGAAAACCTGCCTTGTTCTTGACGCCGACGGCCTCTCCCACGAACTGGAGCGGGATCTGAACCTTGATCTTTCGCTTCATGGATATCTCCAGGAAATCAGCATGAAGCGGCTCACCCTTGACAGGGTCCCGCTGCAACTCCTTCAAAATCACCGTGGTCGAGCGCTCACCGTCCCCCGCTAAAGAGAGCGTGATCA
Source organism: Methylomirabilis sp. (SeqCode) (assembly GCA_041498535.1). Lineage (GTDB taxonomy): Bacteria > Methylomirabilota > Methylomirabilia > Methylomirabilales > Methylomirabilaceae > Methylomirabilis. Next base: position 5,445 of record JBGQIR010000014.1, on the reverse strand, counting down.
GGACGTTCTCGCCCGCCCCGGTACCCAGTGCCTTGGCCAATTCAAGGGGATTGATTTCCACCGGCACCGGCCCGGTCGCCCCGCCATACACGACGGCCGGGATCAGCCGCTGGCGCCGGAGCTTCTTGGCGGCCTGCTTGCCCAGACCGGCCCGGATCTGCCCCTTCAACACGACATCTGCCATTGAAACCTCCTTTACGCGAGGCCGAACTGGAACCTCCTCCTCCTCGCCCCTTCAGACTCGACGCTGCATGCCCCTCAGACGAAAAGGCGGCTCACGGACTCTTCTTTGTGGATGCGGCTGATGGCCTCTCCAAGGAGAGGCGCCACCGAGAGGACGGTGAGCTTCTTGGAAGGTCTGCCTTCGGGAAGCGGGATGGTGTTGGTGACGACCACCTCCTCGAGAGCCGACCCTTCGATCCGCTCCACAGCGGGGCCCGAGAGGACCGGATGCGTGCAGCTCGCGTAGATCCGCTTCGCCCCCTTTTCAATGAGTGCCGGGACGGCCTGGGTGAGGGTCCCACCGGTGTCGATCATGTCATCCACGATGATGACGTCCCGACCCTCCACTTCCCCGACGATGTGCATCACCTTCGCCTCGTTGGGACCTGTCCGGCGCTTGTCGATAAAGGCCAGCGAGGTGTCCAGGCGTTTGGCGAAGGCACGGGCTCGCTCCACGCCGCCCGCATCCGGCGAGACCACCACCGCGCTGCCTAACATCCGTTCCCGAAAATACTGAAGCAGGACCGGGGCTGCGAAGAGATGATCGACGGGAGTCGTAAAGAAGCCCTGAATCTGTCCGGCGTGCAGATCCATTGTCAATACCCGGTGCACCCCGGCCGCGGTGAGAAGGTCAGCCACCAGCTTGGCGGTGATGGGCACGCGAGGCTGGACCTTCCGATCCTGCCGCCCATAGCCGTAGTATGGCATGACGGCGGTGATCCGCCAGGCAGACGCCCGCTTCAGGGCGTCGATGATCACCAGCAGTTCCATCAGGTGCTCGTTGACCGGCCGACAGGTAGGCTGGATCACGAAGACATCGGCGCCCCTGACGTTTTCGAAGATCTGGACCAGGATCTCGCCGTCGGCGAAACGCGAGACCTCGGCCTCGCCGAGCGGGACGCCGAGATAGTCCGCGATCTCCTGCGAGAGGGTCCGATTGGCATTGCCAGAAAAAAGGATCAACCGGTCAGTCATCTGGCGTTCTCCGTGTACGGCATACTCCCTCCTGCCACGACACATCCGGCGCCGGCCCACCACCACCTGCTGGCTGGGGGGCGAGGACTCGAACCTCGATGTGCAGATCCAAAGTCTGCCGGATTACCCTTATCCGACCCCCCAGAGATTGGAACTTCCTGCGGGCTCACGGCGCGGCGCATCCGCTTCTCCGTCACGCTACTGACCTGAAATAAGCATGGGGTTTCTGTCCAGGGTCCGGCAGGCAACAGCTCTGAGGCCGATCTCCGCCAGGCTGGCGGCCGCCCGCTTCGCCATCTCAACTCCTCGCATCACGCCGAAGACGGTCGGCCCGCTCCCGCTGACGAGGACCGGACTCGCGCCACACAACGACAGCCGGTGTTTGAGCGCGGCAACCGCCGGGTATGCGTCGAGGACCACTTCCTCCAGCCGGTTGAAACAGCGCGACAGCGCAGCCTCTTCCTGGCCGGACTCGAACAAACCACGCATTCTAATGCCGGCCTCCTCGGATGTCAACGGCAATCGCAGGCGGCGATAGACCGAGGCCGTCGAAATCCCAATCCCGGGATTGGCAATCACAAGCCATCGTGGCGACAGGGGCGCCAACTCCTCCACCTGCTCTCCTCGTCCGCTGAGGAAGGCAGATCCTCGGCAGAAAAATAGCGGGACGTCTGAGCCTAGTCCTGCCCCGAGACGCATCAGCTCTTCGCGGGACCGCCCCAAGTTGTACAAGAGGTTGAGTCCCCACAGGGTGGCCGCGGCGTTGCTGGACCCTCCACCCATCCCCCCAGCGATGGGAATGCGCTTCTCGATCCGGATGGCCACTCCAGCGTCCACGCCGCAGTGTCGCAGCAATAATTCGGCGGCGCAGTGACACAGATTCTCTGGTCCGGACGGGACCTGGGGGTCCTGCACCTCGAGAGCGATCCCGCTGGGCCGCCGTTCTAAGGTGATGGTGTCGCACAGCTCGGTCAGGACCGCGATCGACCGGATCTCATGATACCCATCGTCGCGCCGGCCGAGGACCTCAAGAAAGAGATTGACCTTGGAAGGAGAGGGGAGCGCGACCCGCTTCATCCCTCACGGGAACCTGAACGTCGGGGCCGAACCCGTGTCCAGATCCACCACCCGTGCCCTCCCAGCCGGATGCGGGAGTTGAAACAGCTCACCGGGCAACTCAGGGTTCAGGTCGTACGAACGGTAGGATACCTCGACCACAACCCGCCTCAACGGCTCCTCCAGCAGGAGCGAATACAGGCCGTACCCTTCGGGAGAGTAGCGAAACCTTAAGATAAGCGACTTCCAGTCGTATAGCTCTCCTCGAAGAAGGGTCAGGTCGTCATCAGATAACCAGACCCGCTGAGTGTAGGGCGATTCCCGCGCTCGTAACACGTAGGCGCGATCATCCTCCGGGAGGTAGATCGCCGTCTGCTCGATCCGAATGGGAAGGGGCGGCAAACCGAGCAGCAGCCGCACCAGGTGCGCTGGGGCCACCCGGATCCCGGCGACCGCCTCAACATTCTCCGGCGTGGGGCGACCCTCCAGAAAGGTGTTCTGCAGCGGGGCGTGAGCGGCCAGGCGACGTCCATCGCTGGCCACAACCAGCGTCGTCAGCCCACCCCAGCCGATCGTCTCCAATCGAACAAGGTCGGGGCGCTCAACAACGACCATTTCCTGGAGGTACTGGCGCTTCCCACCGTACCATACGGTGAGATCAAGCATGGCCTTCAGGCTCGTCACTTTGGATTCGCGCTCCAGAAGCGTGCGAAGGATCTCCTCGGTCACGGAGCGCGAAGCGAGGCGGGGGTTCTTCTCTTGTGGAACCAGATCGATCAGATGAGCGCACCCGACAAGCACCGTCCCCACCAGCGCCGCCAGCAGCCACAGACGATTCCGACCCGTCATCCACCTTCTCGGGAGAGCAGGTCTCGCGCCTTTCGTACCTTTTGTTGGACCCCCTCGTTGGCAGCATCGAGAGCAAGGGATTGTTCCCACTCCTTGATCGCCTCGCGCACCATGCTCTTCTGAAAGTACACGTCACCCAGATGGTCAAAGATGGTGGGGTCTTCCTTCTTGGAAAGCTCCACAGCACGCTTCAGTTCCACCAGGGCTTCGTCCACCATTCCCTTCTTATAATAGGCCCAGCCCAGGCTGTCCAGGAAGGCCCCGTTATCGGGCTCCAGCTCCAGGGCCTTCTGCACCAGGGCAATCGACTCATCGAGCTTGACCCCTTCATCGGCGAACATGTAGCCCAGATAGTTGTACGCATCGGCATTCTTGGGATCGATGGCCAGAAGCTTGCGAAAGGTCGTTTCGGCCTGGTCGATCTGGCGATTCCGCTCGAAGGCCGAGCCGAGTTGATAGAGAAAGGCGGCATTACTCGGCTCCAGAGCAGCCGCGCGCTCCAGTTGGATGATGGCTTGTAAAAAGCTCTTTTGCTGGAAATAGATCAGGCCTAGCAGGTACGGGATGTTGGCCTCCTTCGGCCTCAACGCCTGCGCCGAAAAAAGGAGGTCGCTGGCCTCGTCATACCGCTCCTTTTGGCTGAGGATGTAGCCACGGTGAAAAAGCGCGTCAGGATAGCGGGCACTCTCCTTCGGAATTCGGAGCAGTTCCTCCAGTGCCTCGTCGAACCGCTTCTGCTCCTCGAGGGTTAGACCCAGGTAGTAGCGAACCTCGTGATTGCCCGGTTCCTGTTTAAGGATATCCTGGAATGCCCCAATGGCCTCCGAATAGGCCTTCTTGTCATAGTGGATGAGCCCGATCCGCAGCTTCAACGAACTGTTGTTCGGCTCTTGCTCGAGAAGTCGCTGATATTCCCGGAAAGCGGCATCCAGATCTTTCTGCCTCATGTACAGGTGGGCTAAGCGTTCCCGTAGCTCTCGATTCCGTGGGTCCCCTTCCAGCGCGCGCTGGTACACCTCTTTGGCCTCGTCCAACTGCCCCTGCGCTTCGAAGCTCGCCCCCAGTGCCATCAACGCCGGTTCGAAGTCTGAATCGCGCTCCAGGATCTCCTTGAAGACCTGGCTGGCCTGTTCCGGCTGTCCTTCTTCCAGGTAGATGCGGCCCAAATTATAGCGGGCAACGAGCGAGCCCGGATCGACGTCGAGCGCTTGCCGGTACACGGCGATCGCCTCCGGCATCCTCTTCGCGCCCACGTACAGGCTCGCAAGCTGCAGGTAGGTGTCAATCCTGGCCGGGTTCAGCTCGATCGCTCTGCGGAAATACCGCTCGGCAGCCGGAAGGTTATGCAGGCTCTGATAGGCGGAGGCCAGAAGCAGGTGCGCTTGGAGGCTTTTCGGATCGAGGGTGAGAGCATTCTCTCCCGCATTGATCGCGTTCCTGAAGTCGCCCCGTTTCACGTAGAGAGAGGCCAGATGGGTCTGCAAGGCGACGGACCTGGGATCGAACTGGAGGGCGTCCTTCTGCCACTTGATCGCCCCCTGATAATCCCCCTTCTGCTCTGCCAGCAGACTCCGCATGAACCGATAGTAGGCCTCGGCTCCGGCTTCCTCCTCCGCCCCTTCGGGCGCCTGAGCGACGGCGACGATCGGCAGGGAGCGGTTGGCCTCAGGCTGAGGCAATGGCGTTTGCGCCGCCACGCATCCCTGACCGAACAGGGCCAGGCCCACCAGCCCGCCGAGACCCTGGCGCAATCGTCGTGAACTCGTCATGATCCTCTGTCTCCTCAGGGAACCCCACACCACGTGGCACCGGTTACCGCTCGCTGATTTGCGATCTCAGCGTAGCAGGTCCAGGGGTGTGAGTCAACGGTGAACGCGTCGTGCGCGATCACCTTTTACCCGGGCTGCAATGGCCGCCAGCAACTCCTCTCGACCCTCCTCAGATTTCGCGGAGAAGCCGATGACGACTTGGGGGTCACCCAACCCCAGGGCCTCGGCGACCTTGCGAAATTGAGCATGCCGGGCTGTCTTTCGGAGCTTATCGATCTTGGTCAGGACAGGGATGCAATCGAGGAGGAACTCGTCCAGGAGCTGCTTCATCTGAAGGTCTTTCTCCGTTGCTCCCTGGCGTGCATCAAGCAGCAGGATGACCGCCCGCAGGTCACGCCCCGCCTTGAGGTACCCCTCGACCAGCGAACGCTTCCTCACAACCGCCGCGTCAAGATCGGTGCTTGGCGACATGCCGAGTTCATCAGCGATCAATCGGATCATCTCGAATGAATCGACTCCCCGGGCGAGCGCTGATCGAACGGTCCGTTCAACAATCTGTGCGGGATCGCTTCTT
>JBGQIR010000013.1:0-16931 GCA_041498535.1 Methylomirabilis sp. (SeqCode) | reverse complement strand
TCGATCACATTCAGCTCATTGGTCCCTTCACTTGTGACATAGAGGCGTTTCCCATCCGGACTGGGCCTGATCCCGCGGGGCTTCCCGCCGACCTTGATTCGCCCCTTCACGCTGACCTGACCCATCACATCACCCACCACCGCCACCTCGTTCGTCCCTCCCACAGTCACATAGAGGGTATCGCCGACGATGGCAAGATGGTTCGGAGCCATCCCAACTGTCAGTTTCCCTAGTAGTCTGTTGCTGAATGCGTCGAGTGCATAGATCTCGTCGCCGCCGGTATCCGTGCCCCAGATTCGCCGGCCGTCCGACGTCTCCTGAATGAAGGTCGGATGCTTCCCGACTTCGATCGTCGCAATCACTTTCTTTGAGGCCACATCGATCGCGGACATTGTGCCAAGAATTGGATTGGTGACGAAGGCGCGCGTCCCACTAGGAGTGAATCGGATGTAGCCTGTGCCGATGATATGACCCAGGTCAACCCGTCCTACGATCTTCAATGAGGGAACATCCACAACCGTTAAATACTCTTCTTCCCCGTTCACCACCCAGACCTGTTTCCCATCTGGGGTCAGGGCGAGGGCGTGGGCCGCCCTCCCTGTCGGAATCGTGGCGATCACTTCGTGAGTGACGGTCTCGACCACCACCAAGGTCCCATTGTGCATGTTGGTCGCAAAGAGCCTGGATTGATCGGGCGCCAGGAGAAGGTCGTCGGTTTGATACCCTCTGGCATCGATCGTGACAACGACTTTCATCAAGTCGGGATCGATGACAGAGACGGTGCCGGATTCCATATTCGCGGTGTAGACCCGGCCAGCCGCGTTCGCGTGCGTAGCGAATGCCAGCCCTGCAAGTGTCAGGCAGATCAGAATCAACCTGGGGAGGCTCACCGCGATCACAACGATCCCTCGAGTTCAGGACGTCGCACCCGACCGGCCTGCAGCAAATCCGAGATGAAAACTACGCCTTTTCCAGCACGATTTCCCATTGGCTTCCGCCCATCTCCCGAACCGCCAGAACAGCGTGCCCTTCTTCCTTCGCCCACCTGGGGATGTCTTCGGCTGACTTCGCGTAATCGACGGTCACGACCAATTGATCGCCCTTTTGCAGCTTCCCCATCTCTTTCCTGGTCATGATCAACGGATAGGGGCAAATCTCTCCGGTCACATCGAGCGAACGTTGCGCCATCTCTTCCCTCCACCTTATTCCTCGATCGGCAGAGTCTCGGAATTCCCCCATTCGGACCATGAGGCGTCGTAGTTTTTGAGCTTCTGATATCCCAGGAGCCGCAGCACAAAGTAGTCGTGGGCAGCCCTGGCGCCGGTCTGGCAATAGGTGATCGTCTCCCGGTCCGGAGTCACCCCGGCGGCCTCGAAGATCTTTCGCAACTCCTCCGCGCTCTTGAACGTGTGATCATCCCGCCGCATGGTGTTGAGGTAGTCCACATTGACGGCCCCTGGAATCCGACCGCCTCGAATGGCCCGGAGGTCCTCCCCTGCGTACTCTTTCGCCGATCGGGCATCCAGGAGGCATACCTTCGGGTTGCCAAGCCGACTTCGCACATCCTCAGCGGTGGCCAAGAGTTCTGGACGTGGCCGGGCGACGAAGGCGGCCTTAAGCGGTGTCGGCACCTCGGTAGAGACGGGGCGACCCTCTCGCGTCCACTTCGGGAAGCCCCCGTTCAACACCTGTACTTTGTCATGGCCGAAAAACTCCAGGACGAAGAAAAGCCGCGCGGCGCCGAACGGGGTCTTTGGGCCATCATAGGCGACGACCCGCGTGGTCTCCCCGACCCCCAGTCCACTGAACAGCTCCTCTGCCCGAGCCTTGGAGATCGGAAGGCCCTGCTGATTGGCCTTGAGGTCGTCCAGGGCCTGCCAGGCCAGGTGCACGGCGCCGGGGATGTGGCCGCTGGCGTATTCTTCCGGCGTGCGAATGTCCACGATCCGCAACCCTGTCTCGGTCAATTGATTGGCTAGTGCCTCTGTCTCAATGAGAAGCTTCGGGTTGGCATACCCGGCGGTCGCGGTCGCGAGCGACGGTGACACGGCCGAAAGCCAGCAGAGACAGACGGCTCCCCAAAAAACAATCCAGATGTTACGCGCGCTGCGCACTTCGCACCCCCCTTTCAAATGCCACGCTCCCAAACAGGAGATAGGCCCCGGTCCAGACTCCCAGGATGATGCTCAGTGTGGCCGTCAGGCTGCTTAGGCCAAAGAGTGGGATCCCGGTTAGGCCATGGCCGATATTACACCCGCCGGCGATTCCGGCGCCCACGCCCATCAGCAAGCCACCCCCCAGGGCCTGCAGGAGACGCTGCGCGCCGGGCGCGCGCCAAGCGAATTCTCCGTGCGACCGTGCCGCCAGATAGGCACCCGGGATGATCCCCAACCACATGAAGCTGCCCCATGTGAGCGGATCCGCGTCGCCCGTGAATAGGAAGCCCGAGATCGACCGGATCCCCTCAGTGATCGAGAGGCCGTAGTCCCTCCCCGTCAGCGCAGAAATCGGCCAAGCGATGGTCGCGATCAGGCCGATCGTGACCCCACTCCTTGTCCAACTCCAGCCTCTCTGATATCCGCCTGCCGGGCTTCTCAGGAGCCACCATCCGCCGGCCGCCACAAAAAGGGCGACCAGGACCCATGGGTTCACGTGGAAGAGACGATCCAGGGTGGCCGGCTCCCCGTCCATTTCGATCACCCAACTCCGGAGGGCAGTCTGGACCGGCTCAAGGACGCCGGCGCTCGCCATGGTGATGCCGAATGCAAATCCGAGCAACGCGATGATCGATCCCACCATCCCCTCACCGGACCGGTAAGTGCTGCCGCTCGCTCAGCCGCCGGAGAAGGCCATGCCCAGGCCGAAGACGAAGCCGCCCAGCAGGGTGGCCTCCCAGAAAAAGGGAGTAATGCCCAACTCGAACCAGCCCAACGCCGACATCGCCCTGACCCCGACCATCTGGATCAAGAGGGCCAGAAAGTAGGCTCGAAGCAGGGTAAGATCGCGCGCCACGAGAATATCGCGGAACGTGGAGTTCATGCAGAAGCGGCCGCGTTGAAGCGCGTATCCGAAGGCAACTCCAACGAGCAACCCCAGGACAATCGTAAGTAGCATCGCCTCGCCCCTGGCCTCCTTAGTGCCCGGCGGCAGGGACCCCGCAGAATTCGTGGTAGTCGATCAGGTCGGTGATGGTCGGATGGTCCCCGCAGACCGGGCAGAACGGGTCACGCCGCACCTTGACCTGCCGGAACTCCATCCCTAACGAATCGATGAACAGAAGGCGTCCGGCCAGCGAGTCGCCGAGCCCAAGGAACAGCTTGATCGCCTCGATCGCCTGCAGACTCCCGACGATGCCACACAGGACGCCCAGGACACCGGCCTCCTGGCAGCTCGGGACGAGCCCCGGAGGCGGGGGGGCGGGGTACAGGCAGCGGTAGCAGCCTTGGCCCGGAGCAAACACCGTCACCTGTCCTTCGAACTTGAAGATGCTGCCGTCCACCAGGGGTTTCTTGAGGAACACACAGCAATCATTGACCAGGTAACGGGTCGGGAAGTTGTCACAGCCGTTCACCACGATGTCATACTGGCTGATGATCTCCTTCGCGTTATCTGAGGACAGGAGGGCCTGAAACGGCTCGACCTTCACGTCGGGGTTGAGCTGGGCGATGGACTCGACCGCGGACTGGACCTTCGGTCGTCCCACGTCGTCCACGTGATGAAGAATCTGCCGCTGCAGATTGCTCAAGTCCACGACATCGGCGTCGATGATGCCGAGCCGACCGACACCGGCGGCAGCAAGGTAGAGGGCCGCGGGCGAGCCCAGGCCGCCCGCCCCCACAAGGAGGGCGGAACTGTTCAACAGCTTGCGCTGCCCCTTGCCGCCCACCTCAGGGAGAATGATGTGGCGACTGTAGCGACGGATCTGCTCCTCGCTAAAAGGCACCGCCCCACCCGCCATGGCCGGGATCAGGGCTACTTCGTCTCCGTCCTTGAGTACTGTCCGTTTTCCCCCGAGCTCCTCGGCCGGCACATTGTTGACATACACGTTCATGTGACGATGAATCTCGCCAACCTCGTTGAAGACATGGTCACGGATTCCCGGAAAGCGCCTCTCCAGATCCTCCAGGAGTTCCGTCAGATTGTCCCCATGCCCTTCGACGAATGGTTGATTCCACGTCAGCCTCCGATATGGAGTCGGAATATAGACACGGATCGCCGTCGACATCTCACCCCCCGCTGATTCCCACCGACGGGATGATTCTAGAGCGCGATACGCATTCATGGTTTGGCTCCTGCTAGAGTCAGAATGGGACCGTCAGATACCGCTCCCCTGTATCGGGGAGCACCGTGACCACAACCTTCCCGACTCCAAGCCGTTCAGCCACCACCGTCGAGGCGAAGACATTGGCCCCGGCCGAGATCCCCACCAGGAGACCCTCCTCTTTGGTCAAGCGGGAGGCCATCCGATAGGCGTCCTCGTCCTCGACCGCGATGATCTCGTCAAGGATTTCCACATTCAGGACTCCAGGGACGAAGCTGGCACCGATCCCCTGGATCCCATGAGGTCTGGCCCTCCCTCCCAGTAGGACAGGAGACCTTGCCGGCTCCACCGCGATCACCTGGACGCCCGGAACTTCCTTTTTTAATACCTCGCCTACTCCGGTGATGGTCCCGCCGGTACCGACCCCAGCCACAAAGGCATCGATCTGCCCCTGGGTGGCCTTCAGAATCTCCCGAGCCGTGGTCTGGCGGTGGATTTCTGGGTTGGCCGGGTTCACAAACTGCTGCGGCATGAAGTAACCAGGGTTCTTTGCCAACAGCGATTCGGCGGCGTACACGGCGCCGGTCATTCCCTCGATGGCTGGGGTCAGAATCACTTCCGCCCCAAAACGATTGACAAGCGTCCGCCGCTCCAGGCTCATATCCTCTGGCATCGTCAGGATCAAGCGGTATCCCTTGATCGCCGCCACCATCGCAAGGCCGATCCCGGTATTTCCGGAGGTGGGTTCCACAATGGTGTCGCCTGGTTTCAGACGCCCGCTTCGCTCCGCCTCATCGATCATCGCCAGGGCGATTCGATCCTTCACGCTTCCTCCAGGATTCAGGGATTCCAGTTTCCCGAGAATCCTGGCCCATCCGCGGCGCGGAATCCGCTGCAACTCCACCAGCGGGGTATCGCCGATCAGCTCGAGGGCGTTTCGAACCATGCGTGGCATCTGTTGACTCAACCCTTTTGAGGTGAGTACCGTTTCAAGTATTTATGGCGACTGTGCGGTTCCGCGCGGTCGCGACCATTGCCATAAGGGACGCCGCTCACATTCGGCGCATCAAGTTGGAACGGCACTAGATCTGATACGTCAGTTCTTGCCGCCCCCGTTTCACCTTGATCTGCCGGCAGAGATCTTCGAGCGTCGTATGATCCACAATCTTGATCACTGCATCGCGGACATCGACCCAGATATCTCGCAGGCTGCAGTGCGGCTCTTCGATGCAAATCTCCCGCTTCTCACTGCCAACACAGAAGATGGGGATGATCGGGCCCTCCGTCGCCCTGATAATGGCCCCTAGCGTAATCTCTCGCGGATGTTTCGCGAGGTAGTAGCCCCCACTGACTCCCCGTTTGCTCTCAAGAAAGCCTGCCCGCTTCAAGCTCAAGAGGATCTGCTCCAGGTACCGGACCGGTAGGTGCTGTCGTCTTGCGATTTCTTCGATCTGGATCGGTCCTTCGTTATAATGCAGGGCCAGATGCTGCATGGCTCTGGTCGCATAATCCCCTTTTGTGGAAATCCTCATCGCTGGTCACTCACCGAATTACGATATTGTCGATTGACTTACTCGTATTTTATAGCCAGCCGCATCAGCGATGTCAAGCAATTTCTCTATCCTCTTTTCAGGACAGAACCTCTGCTGATCCTTCCAGTGATAGCGGCCTCCCTTTGTTGCGCCTCTCTTCCACCCATCTCGACACACAGCGGTTGCCTAGCCGTTAAGTGGGCACGTACCGGACGATTCTGCTAGTACCACTCTCCCTCAGCTTGAGTCTCCCAGAATTTGCCCATAATTTGCCCCATAATCCACTTGCTCATACCCTCCCTTTCTGGTATCTTTTCTGTGACTTATCGATCTTCACGTCTCCAGGTGATTGGACATCTCCGTGAACGTGCCGCCTTGACGTGTGCAGAGCCCGCTGACGTACCCTTCCATGAAATGACTACCCTGTGAGAAGATGTTGAACGATGCGCGACGCTGACCCGACTTCGGACATACCAGATCTGATGCGTGGGATTGATGGTGGCAAAAGAGGCGGGGGGTGGACGTGAAGGCGCGGCTCAGATTGGGCGTTCTGGTTTCCGGTCGAGGGAGTAACCTGCAGGCAATCATTGATGCCAGCGAGGCGGGACGCATCGATGCGGTCGTGGCCGTCGTCATCAGCGATGTTGCCGATGCTTTTGCCCTTGAGCGGGCTCGAACACACGGAATCGAGGCTGCGTTCGTGGACTCGAGACTGTTCGACACCAAGGAAGCCTTTGATGCGGCTGTCATCGACCTGTTGCGGAAGCGCGGGATCGATCTGGTATGTCTCGCGGGGTTCATGCGCCTCCTGAGCCCCCAGTTTGTGGAGGAGTTCCGGCATAGGATTCTGAACATTCACCCAGCGCTGCTGCCTGCCTTTCCCGGCCTTCATGTTCAGCGGAAGGCGCTGAAGCATGGAGTGAAGTTCTCCGGTTGCACGGTCCACTTTGTGGACGAGGGGACAGATACCGGTTCCATCATCATTCAGGCGGTTGTTCCGGTGCTGGATGATGACACCGAAGAGAGCCTTTCCGCCCGGATACTGAAGTACGAGCATCAGATCTATCCGAGGGCAATCCAGCTCTTCGCAGAAGGGCGGTTGGAGGTCCTCGGCCGGCGTGTCTTTTGCCATGGGAGTGATGCCTTCCAACGGGATGAAAAGCCGTACTGGGGGGCGATGAACCCATGACAGTGGCGAACTTGCGCAGGGGCGATGAGGCGCCTGTCAAAGTGGGGCGAGCCCTGGTGAGCGTGTCGGAGAAGACTGGGCTGATCGAGTTCGCGGGGGCTCTGCGTGACCTGGGCATCGAAATCCTCTCCACGGGGGGCACCGCCAGCGCGCTGCGCGCCGCCGGCATTGCGGTGATCGACGTGGCGGAGATTACGGGGTTTCCCGAGGTGCTGGGTGGGCGCGTGAAGACGCTCCACCCAAAGATTCATGGCGGCATCCTGGCGAAGAGACGTGACCCGGAGCACCTGCGGCAGTTACGAGAGCATGGCATTATGCCCATCGACCTCGTGGTCATTAACCTGTACCCCTTCGAGGCGACCGTCGCTAAGGTAGACACCCCGCTTGAGGAGGCGATCGAGCAGATCGACATCGGTGGGCCAAGCCTGATCCGGGCCGCCGCGAAAAACTTTGAGGATGTCGCCGTTCTTGTCGATCCGGGCGATTACATGCCGATCATCACCGAACTGCGGCGCGACGACGGTCAGCTTTCGCGGTCCCGACGATTGCATCTGGCGAGAAAGGCCTTCGCTCACGTTGCGCGCTACGACACGCTGATCGCCGCGTATCTCGAGCGGCAAATGGATGAGGAGCGAGAGAGCGCGTTCCCGGACCTCCTCGATCTTCGCTTCCTCAAGCTCCAGCGTCTGCGCTATGGGGAGAACCCTCATCAGCAAGCCGCGCTCTACCGTCCAGCCTTCGCGACTGAGCCCTCCTTGGCCTCCGCCAAACAGCTTCATGGGAAGGAGCTGTCGTTCAATAACCTCCTTGATCTTGATGCCGCTTTTGCGCTCGCCAGAGAATTCGAAGAGCCCGTAGCCGCCATCGTGAAACACACGAACCCCTGCGGGGTTGCCGTCGATGCCGCCCCTGCAGAGGCGTATCGTCGCGCCAGAGCCGCCGATCGCGCCTCGGCCTATGGGGGAGTTCTTGGAGTCAATCGTCGGGTGGATGTCGAGACAGCCTGTGAGCTTGGCTCCACGTTCGTGGAGGCAATCATCGCACCGGGCTACGAGGAGGAGGCGCTGGCCATCTTGAAGGAGAAAACCGCACTGCGACTCCTGTTGATCGAGCCATGGCCGGTGGTGGCGCGGCCTGATCCTGCCGTCTGCGAACTGCGATCGATCGCCGGCGGGTTGTTGATGCAAGAGCGCGATGCCCTGGACCTCGCCCCGGACGGCCTTCGAGTGGTAAGCCAGCGCCCACCGGGCGAGGCGGAAATGCGGTCCCTTCGGTTCGCCTGGAAGGTGGCAAAGCATGTCAAGTCAAACGCGATCGTCCTGGCGAACGAGCGTGCGACCGTGGGGATCGGCGCTGGACAGATGAGCCGGGTGGATGCCTGTCGCCTGGCGGTGATGAAAGCCACCTCCCCCACCGTCGGAACGGTCCTGGCATCCGACGGGTTCTTTCCGTTCCGTGACGGGGTCGATGCAGCGGCCAAAGCTGGAGTCACAGCAATCATCCAGCCAGGGGGCTCCATCCGTGACGCAGAGGTGATCCGGGCAGCCGACGAGGCCGGGATCGCTATGGTCTTCACCGGGATTCGTCATTTCCGTCACTGAGCCTGAGGCGAAGAAGGGGAAGAGGGAGTCTCAATGCAGATCCTGGTGGTTGGCTCGGGCGGCAGAGAGCACGCGCTTGCCTGGAAGATCGCTCAGAGCCCCAAGGTGTCCAAGGTCTGGGCGGCGCCGGGTAACGCCGGGATCGGCGAGCTCGCCGAGTGCGTCAACATCAGCGCATCCGATATCCGGCTGCTCGCCGATCACGCAGAGCGGAAGCGGATCGACCTGACCATCGTCGGCTCCGAGGTTCCCCTTACTCTGGGGATTGTGGATGAATTTGAACACCGCGGCCTCCGCATTTTCGGTCCAAGCCATGATGCAGCCATCATCGAGGGGAGCAAGGTGTTCGCAAAAACCCTCATGAAGAAGTATCAGATCCCCACAGGGTTCTACCAAACCTTCTCCCGAGCGGAGGATGCGAAGCAGTATATCCACGAGGTCGGCGCGCCTATCGTCGTCAAGGCCGACGGGCTAGCCGCAGGAAAAGGAGCCATGGTCTGCTTGGAGGTGTCAGAGGCCCTGGACGCGGTCAAGAAGGTCATGGAGGAACGTGTCTTCGGCGACGCCGGCAGCAAGATCGTGATTGAGGAATACCTGGAGGGAGAGGAGGCTTCCTTCCTTGCCTTTGCCGATGGAGAGACCGTGCTGCCGATGGCGTCGTCTCAGGATCACAAGCGAGTCTTCGACAACGATCAGGGTCCCAACACGGGGGGCATGGGCGCCTACTCTCCCGCCCCTGTTGTCACCGAGGCGATCCACCATCACATCATGGAGCGGGTCATGATCCCAACCGTCAAGGGGATGGCCGCGGAGGGCCGACGGTACAAAGGCGTCCTGTACGCTGGCCTCATGATCAGGGCGGGTGAGATCAAGGTGTTGGAGTTCAATGCAAGGTTCGGCGATCCTGAGGCACAGCCACTTCTGGTGCGGATGAAGTCGGATCTGGTTCCCGTGCTCGAGGCGGTGGTGGAGGGACGACTTCGGGACCAGACCATTGAGTGGAGGTCGGACGCGAGCGTCTGCGTGGTCATGGCCTCGAGGGGGTACCCGGGCCCGTACGAGAAGGGCTACCCGATCAGCGGTCTTCGGGAGGCGGCCGCCGAGCCGGGTGTTATGGTGTTCCACGCCGGGACAACCCGAAAGAATGACCACGTGCTCACCGCCGGGGGGCGGGTCCTGGGGGTGACCGCACGTGGGCCGGACATTCAGCATGCAATTACCAGCGCCTATCGCGCCGTGAAGAAGATACACTGGGAGGGCGCGCATTACCGGACCGACATCGGTGCTCGCGCTCTCGCCAGAGTCTCATAGCGCCATGGCCAAGCGACCGCTGGTCGGGATCGTCATGGGGAGCGATTCGGATCTCCCGGTGATGGAGTCGGCCGCCAGAGCGCTCCAGCGGTTTGGAGTCCCGTTCGAGCTCAAGATCTGCTCGGCCCATCGTTCCCTTCGTGCTACGCTGGACTACATCCGCAAGGCTGAGGCGCGAGGGATCAAGGTCGTGATTGCTGGCGCCGGCGGAGCGGCCCATCTGGCTGGTGTCATCGCGGGCCAGACCACCCTCCCCGTGATCGGGGTGCCACTGGCCTCCAGCTCGCTCCAGGGACTCGACGCACTTCTTTCGGTCGCCCAGATGCCAGGTGGGGTCCCAGTCGCCACCATGGCCATCGGCGAAGCGGGCGCCAGGAACGCCGGGATTATGGCCGCTCGGATTTTGGCGCTCTCGGATGAAGCTCTCAGACGTAAGCTTGTCTCATTCACGGAGGCTCTGGTCTCCGAGGTGGAGGAAAAAGATCGCACGCTCCAAAAGCGTCGCCCTTGAGCTGGCCTCACCCCTGCCGGACTCTCCGCAGGAGTCGTTGGCGAACCGGAGTTGTGAAGCCGATTCCTGGCGGGCCTGCCTGCTGCTCTTTCTGTTCCTCGGTTTCGTCATCACCTTTCACCTCTGGTTCATCACTCCTGGTCACTTCAACCTGGCGCCCGACGAGGCGCACTATTGGAGCTGGTCGAAGCGACTTGACTGGAGTTACTACAGCAAGGGGCCGATGGTGGCGTATCTCATCGCCCTCTCCACTCGATTGGGAGGTGATACGGAGTTTTTCGTCCGCCTTCCCGCAGTACTTCTTTCGGCCGGGACGGCGTTGCTCACGTTCTCGCTGGCGAGTCGGCTCTGCAGCTCCACACGGGCGGGATTGGAGGCGGTGTTGCTCCTGGCCGCCATGCCGCTCGCCCAGGCCGGGTCGATTCTGATGACGATCGACGCGCCGCTGGTTTTTTTCTGGACTCTTACGCTGTTCCTGATTCACCGCGCCCTCACGACAGGCGGGAACGTCTGGTGGTTGATCGCGGGGGTCGGACTTGGCCTCGGCCTGTCGAGTAAGTACACGATGGCAATCATGGTACCGCAGATCGCACTGTATCTCGCCCTCTCCCAGGCTCATCAGTTCTGGATTCGGCGGTCCGAACCCTACCTCGCCCTCGCGATCGGGTTCCTCCTTTTCGTTCCGGTGTTGTGGTGGAACGCGACACACGGCTTCGTATCGCTCCGGCACGTCCTGGGTCAGCTTGGGGCGGAAAAGGCCATGGTCGCACCGCTGAAGAGCCTTTTGGAGTTTATAGGATCCCAGGTAGCAGTGGTGACCCCCCTGCTCTTCATGTTGCTCATGATTGGGCTTTGGCATGTCGGACGTTCTGGGCTCACCCGAAGCGGCGACGACGCCTCGCTGTTTCTCTTCTGTGCCTGCGCGCCGCTCCTCCTCCTCTGCGTCATCATGAGCCTGTGGACGAAGGTGCTGGCGAACTGGGCCGCGCCGGCCTATGTCGCCGCAGCGATCGCCGCTGCCAGATGGCGATCGGGGTCCTCTCCCGAGGGCATCCCTGCATGGTGGGGCTGGCGTAGCCGCCCCTTTTTCGTTACGGCGCTGGTTACCGGCTTTCTCGTGAGCGCCATCGGTCACTTTCCGGAATCGCTCGCCGCAGTCGGGTATGCACTCCCTCGTGAACTCGATCCGACCAAGCGCCTGAGGGGATGGGCGGAACTCGGGGCACGGGTCGATGGACTCTATCAAGAGATGAGTCGTAGCAGACCGACGTTCGTCCTCAGCGACCAATATCAGATCGCCAGTGAGATGATGTTTTACGTGCCAACGCATCCGAAGACCTACAGTATTCCGGCCGGGCGACGAATGAATCAGTTCGATGTGTGGGGTGGGACGGCGGAGGTTCTCGGCTGGGACGCGATCTTTGTGACTGGCCGGACCGCCAACCCTCCATTCGAGGTGCTCCAATCGTTCGAATCCGTAAAGCGCGAGTGGCCTGATCCGCTCTTACATTCCGACCACTCCCCTGCTCTTTATTCGTGGTCGATCTTCCGCTGCTACGGCTTTCGGGGATTCCCATCCCTTCAGCAGCGTAGGTACTAGTGCCGTTCCAACGTGTTGCGGCAAACGGCAGAAAGGTCTGCAGCAGATGCGTCTCAGTAACCGAAAGCCTCCCTGTTTCGGCGTAAATAGTTGGAACGGCACTAGATGAACGACAGCCCGCGCCGGTGTCTTGAGAACGACGACGGTCAGCCAGGGCCGTGGCTTTCCATCGTCATCCCTTTTTACAATGAAGAAGAAAGCGTCCGTCCCTTGCACGAACAGATCGTCCGGGCTCTTGGCAGCCTTGCACGACCGTATGAAGTGGTCGCCGTGGATGACGGAAGTACCGACCGGACCCTCGCCGCCGTCGAGCAGATCCAGAAGGATGACCCGCGATGGAGCGTCGTTATGCTCCGACGAAACTTTGGGCAGACCGCAGCCCTGTCCGCTGGCTTCGATCACGCCAGGGGAGACGTGATTGTCACGCTCGACGGAGACCTTCAAAATGACCCGGCCGACATCCCAAAGTTACTGGAACTGATTGAGACCTACGATATGGTGAACGGCTGGAGGGCTGATCGAAAGGACCCGTTCATCTCCAGGCGGCTTCCCTCCATGCTGGCCAATTGGCTGATTTCCGTGACGACCGGGGTTCGGCTTCACGATTACGGGTGCACCCTGAAGGCCTATCGGCGGGAGGTGGTGGAGAACCTTCGGCTGTACGGAGAGTTGCATCGGTTCATCCCCGCCATTGCCAGTTGGATGGGGATCTCTATTGTGGAGGTCAAGACGAACCACCGGCCTCGACAATTCGGACGGTCGAAGTACACTATCGCTCGAACGGTCCGGGTCCTCCTGGATCTGATCACTGTGAAATTCTTCTTGAGCTTTCGGACCAAGCCCATTCAGGTCTTCGGTCTGTTCGGTCTCGCGGTCGGCACTGTCGGAGGGTGTCTGCTTGCGTACCTCGCCATCCTGAAGCTTTTCATGGGCCAGCAAATCGGCGGGCGACCGCTCTTGCTGCTCTCGGTTCTCCTCGTGCTTCTTGGAGTTCAATTCGTGGGCATGGGCTTGCTGGGGGAGATGGTGGCCAGGGTCTATCACGAATCGCAGGGAAAGCCCATCTACATGGTCAAGAAGATCATTCCCGCCCAGCGGGTGCGAGCCGGCGGTGATAAAGCTTAGCGATAGGACTCCGGGTAGCCGCTGGAAGTTCGCGCTCAAATTCCTCATCAGTCTCGGTCTCCTTACCTTCCTGTTGTCCAGGACTGATCTTCATGCGATTTGGGCCCTCCTCCGCTCTCTACGCCTCCCGATATTTTGTGGCTCGCTTCTGCTGTACATTCTTGCCCAAATCCTGAGTTCCCTCCGTTGGCAGTGCCTCCTGCGGGCTGAAAAGATCAACCTGTCAATCTGGAGGCTTACCCTTCTGTACTTTGAGGGGATGTTTTTCAACCTGATGCTTCCGACCCTCATCGGGGGTGATATCGTTCGCGGGTATCAGGTCTTCCGACTCACCCACCGCCACGAAGCATCGTTGGCCTCCATCCTGGTCGAGCGGCTGTCGGGATACGTTGCCATGATCATGATCGCCTGCGTTGCGCTCATCCTCGCCTACCCGTATCTGCATGACCCGGTGGTGGTCGGGTTGATTGCGGCTTCGGCGGCGGGACTCATCGGGGTCATTGCCGGGCTTCTGAGCGATCAGCTCCAGGCGCTCGTCTTCAGGCTGCTCAATAGCGCGGGCCTGGCGCGCTTCCATGAGACGCTCCATCGCCTCTACGAAGCGATCCAGCGCTACTGGGGACACAAGCGCGCCCTGCTGCAGGCCGTTGGCCTTTCCTTAGTCCTGCAGTCATTGGGGATTATCATTTTCTACCTGATCTCGCGCTCGTTGAACTTGTTGGTGCCATTGCGCTACTTCTTCCTCTTCCTCCCCCTGATCAGCGTGGTCTCGATGCTGCCGATTTCTGTTGCGGGGATCGGTGTCCGCGAGGCAAGCTCGATCTATTTCTTCGCCAAGGTCGGATTGGATTCGGCGAGCGCGTTGAGCCTTTCCCTGCTCTGGTTCGCTGTCGTAGCCCTGTCCAGCGGTCTGGGAGGGATTGTGTTCCTGATCGGCCACTCCCAACCGGACGCCCACACCTGAAACAGGAGAAACGCATGTCTCTTTCATCGTGGCTAGAGAAACTGCATCGGGTGGACCTCGCAGGCTTTTACCTGATTAACGGAAGCCTCCGGAATGCCTTCTTTGATACCTTAATGCCGTTCATCACCGACAAGTGGAACGCCGCCCTCCCTCTCGCTCTCCTCTTCCTCTATGTGCTGCTCTTCCGCCCGAAGCGAGATCGGATCCTTGTCATCGCTGCGCTCGCTGTGGTGCTGGTCGCCGACGCAACGACCCAGATCCTCAAGAATCTGTTCCACCGGATCAGGCCCTGTGATGTCCTCGAGAAAGCCATCTGCTGGCCTCCACTTGCTGTTCACTTGGGTTACGCCAACAGGCTGGCCGGTGCGATTCTCCTCTATGGAAAGGACCTCTTCCAATATGTAAAGGACCTGTTCCAACCGGGTGGGGCGGCTATCACGGGTATCAACCTAAAGGGGGTTGTCCGCCACGGTTCGTTCTCTTTTCCCTCAAACCACGCCAGCAACATATTTGCGCTGGCTGCCTATTTCTCGTATAATTACCGCAGATTGGCGCTGCCCTGCTTTGTTGCAGCCTTCCTAGTAGGCTATTCTCGCATCTATCTGGGGGCGCACTATCCGATGGATGTCTTGGCTGGTGCCGCCTGGGGCATGTTCGTCGGCTTCTTCGCTGCTGTTGTGGCCGAGCGACTGATGCGCGCCAGGCGGGCCGACGATCCAATCCGACCGGCTGAGAAACAGGACAGCTCACCGCTCACCCCAACATCTTCTTCCCTTAGGCCACAACGTCCACGTGGATGGAGCCACTCGTGAGTGAGCCACAGGTTCGACTGACCGCGCTGTCGCACGGGGCCGGGTGAGCGTGCAAGATCAGCCCGTCTGATCTGGCCCAGGTTCTGGGCCATCTGCCGCGCGTGAGCGATCCGAGGGTATTGGTGGGCATGGAGACATCGGACGATGCGGCGGTGTATCAACTGGATGGCGGCCTGGCGATCGTCCAGACCGTGGACTACATCACGCCGGTGGTGGATGATCCCTATAGCTGCGGTCAGATCGCCGCCGCAAACTCCCTGAGCGACATCTACGCTATGGGTGCCACTCCCTTGTTCGCCCTCAACATCGTTGGCTTTCCCGTCGGCTCGCTCCCGCTCAGTATTCTGGAGGAGATCCTTCGAGGAGGTGCCGACAAGGTCCGTGAAGCGGGGGCCTCAATTATTGGAGGGCACAGCATTGACGACCCTGAGCCGAAATATGGCCTTGTCGTGACCGGGCTTATCGACCCGACGAAGATCGTCAGGAACTCCACTGCCCACGTCGGGGACGACCTGATTCTGACCAAGCCTCTCGGCCTCGGCATCATCACCACCGGGATCAAGCGCGAAAAGGTCGAGAAGGCCACAATCGACGCGGCCGTGGATCTCATGGCGACCCTGAACAGCGGGGCATCCAAGGCCATGGTGGAGGTTGGCGTGCACGCCTGCACTGATGTCACGGGATTCGGCCTCCTCGGTCATCTGCACGAGATGACCGCCGGAGCTAAGGTCGGAGCGCGGGTCTTTCTCTCGAAGGTTCCCGTTATCTCCGAGGCTTGGGGGTTGGTTCAAAGCGGGATCTACCCTGGCGGGACACAGCGAAACCGGGAGTCGCTGCGCGGAGCCATCCTATGGAGTCCGGAAATTCCCGAGGAGGCTCAACTCATCTTGTGCAACGCCCAAACCTCTGGCGGTCTGCTGATCGCCGTGCTTAAGGACATGATGGTAGCGTTGATCCAGCGCTTGCAGGCGCATGAGACACCGGCCTCTGCCCTGATTGGCGAAGTGATCGAAGATCCAGATGGTCGGATCTGGGTGGAGCCGTAAGCTGAAGCCGAGCCCTTCATCTGCCGTGAGTGATTAGACCCGTAAGCCCTCGTGAGAACCCGAACTCACGCCTCGCAACCTCCCCTCCCAGCCTCACCGCAGACATATCTCTAGCCCCAGAAATGCCCGCATTCCAACTGACCTGCTCGTGCCGTTCCAACTATTTACGCCAAAATGGTGGGACTAGGAAAATCGATAGCCCTTAGCAGCGCTCCTGTCTGTGGATAGCCCCACAAGTTGGAACGGCACTCGTTCTTTGGCTCGCGGCCGGTTTAGGCTGGCAGGGGCGGCAGGTTAGACGGAGGCCACTCCTGATCGTTATGGATAACGAACACGTTCGACGGCGAAATGGTGAAATCACAGTGCGGGTTTGATGTGCCTGAGGAATCGTGAAGAGCCTATGGACGCGTGGGAACATATTGCCCCACGACATCTCCGCGTTCCAGGAGCGATGGTGTCTCAGGCCGGTCGAGCGATGGTTCGAATGGCGAGCGCCACGGCCATGGCGATAGCGAGCAATAGGGACGCGATCTCGGAGAGGGCAGGGATGGTCGGAACGTCGAAAGCTGTAGTTGCCACGCCGGTCGGATTGGCTCCCACCGGGATCGGGCTGCCGACGACCGTGTTGCTGACCGTGGCAATAACGGAGACGGTGTTGGAATTTTGATTCGGCACGAACACCGACACTCCGTCACGACTTACAGCCAGGAAGTCAGGCCTCTGGCCCACCGAGATCGGGAGGCCGACCACGGCCTTGGTGGCCGTGTCGATGACCGAGACGGTGTTGGAGCCGAAGTTCGCCACGTAGGCGAAGGCGCCGTTCGGGGTGATGGCGACGCCGGCGGGACCGGAGCCCACCGAAATCGGGAGGCCGACCACGGCCTGGGTGGCCGTGTCGATGACCGAGACGGTGTTGGAGCCGAAGTTCGCCACGTAGGCGAAGGCGCCGTTCGGGGTGATGGCGACGCCGGCGGGACCG
>JBGQIR010000012.1:0-17309 GCA_041498535.1 Methylomirabilis sp. (SeqCode) | reverse complement strand
CTTCAAGCGCCTCGGCTTCGATCTGAATGGACTGTTGCTTGCCGCTCTGAACGCTGTGAGCAGTTTCATCGTGGACAACCTGAAGGGGGTCGCCGTGAACCTTCTGAGCTTCACCGTCAACTTCCTTCTCACCACCTTTACCTTCTTTTTCCTGCTCAGGGACGGTGAGGCGATCGTCTTGGGTCTGCAGGCGCTCTTGCCGCTCGAACGGAAACATACCGAGGCGCTCTTCGCACGCCTCTACGACGCCGTCTCGGCCGTCGTCCGCGGGACCATCGTAACTGCGCTGGTACAGGGCGCTCTGGGGGGATTGGGCTACTGGATCTTCAGCGTGCCGTTCCCGGTCTTTCTGGGGCTGGCCACCGCCCTCTTCTCGTTGCTGCCGGTTGGTGGATCGGGCTTGGTCTGGGTCCCGGCAGCCATCT
Organism: Methylomirabilis sp. (SeqCode); assembly: GCA_041498535.1. Classification (GTDB taxonomy): domain Bacteria; phylum Methylomirabilota; class Methylomirabilia; order Methylomirabilales; family Methylomirabilaceae; genus Methylomirabilis. The sequence goes on along the minus strand of JBGQIR010000012.1, from coordinate 16,884 downwards.
ACCTGTTCCTGAAGGGGAGCTGGATAGGCGCTCTCTTGCTGCTTGCCTGGTCGGCTGTGGTTGTCAGCACTGCGGATAATGTCCTGAAACCGGCCCTCATCTCGGGCGGGACCAATCTGCCGACTCTTTTCCTGTTCTTCGGCATGCTCGGCGGCCTTCAGGTCTTCGGCGTCCTCGGGTTTATCCTCGGCCCCGTCCTTCTCGTGACGCTTGCCACCTTTCTCGAAATGTACGTGGAGTTATCGTCCCCTCGATCCGACGGATAGGGTCGCACCTGAAAGACTTCCCGGTCGACCGTCCCACTCACAGTGGACAGTTCACAGCGGGGAGCCTCCGATTGCCGTCCACTGTCAAGTGTCAGTGAGGGGCTGCTAGGTACCGGCCGATGGTGCCCCAATTTGCGAAAGGCCACGGCCTATTAGCCATCGCTGCCCTGCGAATCCTCCTGCTCACTCGGGCTGTTCAGCGATAGACCCATCCATGTGGCCTGGAAGAGGGAGGCCAAATACGCTACGATGAGCTATTGATCAGCGGGCTATGAAGAAGTGATGGGGGGCCTCAGGACCTCACACTAGGGCTGGAAAACCAAGGCAGGCATAATTACCCTGTCAACTCCGTGGGGTGGATAATCCGCCAGTGGTTAATGACCACGGTAACCACCACCGCGACCGCCACCACCACCACCACCGCCGCCGCTACGAAATCCTCCACCACCTCCGCCGCCGCGGCGAGGGGCCTGCTCCTTCGCCTCGTTCACCGTGAGCGCCCGGCCACCGACCTCTCGCCCGTTCAAAGCAGTGATAGCGGCCTGGGCATCGCTCTGGCTCGCCATTTCGACGAAGGCAAAGCCCCGGGGCCGTCCCGTATCCCTGTCGGTGATGATCTTCACATCAGCGACCTCGCGACCTCCCTCTTCGAAGAGCGCACGGAGTTGAGATGCGTCCATGTCAAAAGGGAGATTACCGACATACACTCGTGTCCCCATACTGTCGAAACTCCTTTCATCGGCCTGTGGCCGACGCCTGACGGGTAGCTCGATCGTCGCCATCGGCCATCGCCCCGCCTGCCATGGCTGGCTTCACCCGTCCGGAACCATCCGGGCGACTCAGAATTCCCGCTGCTCGCGGCGGACCGCGCGAGCCGCCTGGCGGCGGAGCCTCCGTGCGGCCTCGCGGACCTTTCGACGACGCTTCTCCCCCGGCTTCTCGTAGTGTGCCCTACGCTTCAGTTCCTTCAAGATCCCGTCGCGCAGGACCAGCTTCTTGAAGAGGCGGATAGCGGATTCGACCCCTCGTGCATCTACCTTCACTTCGAGGGGACGGTGCCGAGTCCCGTTGTCAGCCCCTGAACTCCACCGTGTTCTTTCCGTCCCATTGTCAGGAGTCATAGTCCCTCTGATTCAAATTGTCGCTTCCACTCAACACGATTCAGGGTCTCACAAACGAAATAAGCCGCAGGACCGTGGTCCTCGCGGCGTTTTCAGAAAACGTGGACGAAACCGTCAGAACCGGAATTAGATGCAGTCTAGCGCGTTCTGCCTCCTGGTGTCAAGGATATTCGGCCAAGGCCCTGGCCGAAACCTGAAACCGCTCTTGCACCCGCTCCCATCCTGGTGTATAACATGGGTGCCCCGGCGTGAGCGGCGGCTCAAGGTAGAGGGATTCTCATGGAGGATGACGATATGGCGACTGAGGCGCAGCGACAGTACGTGAACTTCGCCTTCTATAAGATCGACCCGGCCTGGCGGCGTCTTCCGAAGGAGGAGCGGGAGGCGAGTAAGAAGGAGTTCTGCACTGCGGTTGAGGAATGGCGCCAACGAATTCTGCTGATCCCCTACTCCACCGTCGGGCTGCGGCCGGAGACCGACTTCATGCTCTGGCGGATCGGCGACTCACTGGAGCTGTTCCAGGGGATGAGCAGGCAGCTCAATGGGACAGCGCTTGGCGCCTATCTGATGACCCCCTACTCATTCGTTGCCATGACCAAGCGTTCGATCTATGTGGACAAGCATATCCATCCTGGTCAGGAGGGCCGTCGGGCGCGGATCGTCCCTGGCGAATACCGCTACCTGTTCGTCTACCCGTTCGTGAAGACACGGGACTGGTTCCTGCTGCCAGCGGAACGCCGCCAGGAGATGATGAACGTCCATATCGAGATCGGCCACAAATTCCCATCGGTCAAACTGAACACGACCTACTCATTCGGCCTCGACGACCAAGAGTTCGTGGTGGCGTTCGAGAGCGACAAGCCCGCCGACTTTGTGGACCTTGTCATGGCGCTCAGGGAGACTGAGGGAAGTCGTTATACGCTCCGCGACATCCCGATTATCACCTGCGTTCGAAAGACGATCCACGAGACCCTGGACGACTTGGGTTAGAGGGCAGGTAGCGCATGGAGTCGCGGCTCGTCCGGATCGGGCACAGTCCCGACCCGGACGATGCATTCATGTTCTACGCCTTGGCCAAGGAGAAATTGGACACCGGCGGGCTTCGCTTTCAACATCTGCTCGAAGAGATCGAGACGCTCAACGGTTGGGCGTTACAAGGCAGGCTGGAGGTCACGGCCATCTCGGCCCACGCCTACGCGTATGTGGCTGACCGCTACTTCCTGTTGCCGCATGGGGCTAGCGTCGGCCGGAATTACGGGCCGATTCTTGTGGCGAGGCGCAGGTTCGATCCGGCCGAGCTGCGCGGCAAGCGAATTGTCGTCCCAGGGAAACTCACCACGGCATTCTTTGTGTTGCGCCTCTGCCTAGACGACTTCCGCGCCCTTGAGGTCCCGTTCGACCGGATCTTCGACTCGGTCGAGCGGGGCGAGGCGGAAGCCGGCCTCGTCATCCACGAGGGGCAGCTCACGTACAAGGCTCGCGGCTTTACGAAATTGCTGGATCTGGGGGTCTGGTGGCACGAGAAGACCGGCCTCCCGCTGCCGCTCGGGGCCAACGCCATCCGTAAGGACCTGGGCGAGCCACTGTGTCTGGAAGTCTCGCGACTCCTTCGGGCTAGCATCGACTATGGACTGGCCCACCGGGAGGAGGCCCTCCGGTACGCCCTGGAGTTCGGCCGCGGGATGGACTCGGCGTTGGCCGATCACTTCGTCGGAATGTATGTGAACGAGGACACCCGCGCCTGGAATCCGGAGAGCCGACGAGGGCTCGAGCAGCTCCTGAACATGGCATGGGAGCAGGGCCTGATCACGAAGCGGGTTCACCCGGAGTTCCTCCCTAGCTAAACGTCCCACCGGCCACCTTTCCTCGTCTCCTCGATTCGATCCGATTCCAATCGCCGCGCGACCACACGCGGTTTGCCTCTCTTGCGCTGGCCAGCACAGGTCGCCTGTGCCCCATAAGGCCCTCCGCCCGATGATCCAAGCCTCGGCGAATCGCCGCGGAGCGGCCCCCTCGACCCCCTGCGCGAGTGGCGGATTCACGTCGGCAAGCGACGTTACTCCCGACACGAGCATCAATCGAGTGGCGCCTTGCCTGCTACGCCGTCGGGTCCTCCCCGATAACGTGGCCCGGTTTATGATGTGCCACGCTGAGATCGGCCGGCCGCCAAAGGGCAACGCAACACACGCGATCTATTCCGCTGAGAAACCTGAGGGCCTGCGAGCTGCCAGTGTGGAAGGGGGACTTTACCGGAAGGGTTCAGACCAGGCCTTTGTCCTGGGCGTAGAGAGTCAGCTCCAGGCGTCCGTCCACGTGGAGCTTTTCGTAGATATGGTGCAGGTGAATCTTGACCGTGCCTTCGCTGATGGTCAATTTGTCAGCGATCTCCTTGTTATGCAGCCCGCTGGCGACCAATCGCACGATCTGTAACTCGCGCGGCGTCAGGACCCCGGCGATCTCCCGCTCCCCGGCCTCGCGCCGCAGCATTGTTTCCATGGCACGACCCAAGGAGCGTTTCTCCCACCATTGCCCGCCAGCGTGGACCTTGCGAAGGCACTTCACCAGAAGCTGGGGCGCCATTTCTTTCAGCACCACACCGTTCACGCGGAGCCGGATGGCCTCTAATGCCTCGGCGTCGCTCATCTCGGCCGTCAGGAGCACGACCCGCGTCGGCAGCTTCTCCTTCCTCACCTCCCGCAGCACTGCCAGGCCATCCTTGCCGGGCATGCGGAGATCGAGGATCAAGACATCCGGGCGGTGCTTGCGCACCGCCTGCAGGGTTTCCTCGCCGTCCCTACAGCGGGCGAGCACCTTGAAGTCTTCCTCCTGTCGAAACAGGTGGTCCAGCCCGTCGAGGATTATGGGGTGATCGTCAGCCAGCACCAAGCCGATAGGCATTTCATTCTCCCGCGTTCGCGAGCGGCAGGGTGATCTCCAGTCGTGACCCGGAGTCAGTCGATTTGATCGACAAAGATCCCTCCACGGACGCAATCCTTTCCTTCAGCATCACCGGCCCCAGTTTCCTGTCAGTCAAGGCGGTGTGGTCATAGTACCCGCGGAAGGGAAAGCCGACACCGTTATCATCCACAGTGATCTGCACCTGATTGTCCTGTGAGCCAATTTCCAGGCGCACAACCGAGGCATTGGCGTGCCGTGCGGCGTTGATCAGGGCTTCATGGACTATGTGATAGATTTCGTCTGCGAATTCCTTGGAAATCCGCGGCTCCAGGTACTCCTCCTTGAATTCAACGCGCAGGCCCCACTGGCGCTCGACCCGTTTGACAAGTTCGTCCAGCCGTGCGGCCAGGCTGGTTTGCGCCCCGGAAGGGCCAGGCTTTTCTGGTTTCAGCCCTTGGATAAGCAGTCGCAGGTCACGTTGCTGGGTGGCGATCAGACTCTGGATTTCCAGCAACGGCTTGCGGGCCGCCTCCGGATCTTCTTCCAGCATGCGGCGCACGGATTCCAATTGCAGGGCGGCCCCGGTAAGGGATTGAAGCACCCCATCATGCAGGTCGCGGGCGAGGCGATTGCGTTCCTCCGTCACCGCCTTTTGCTGGAACCCTTGCAATAAATAGAACTGGTCCATGCTGGCGGTTACCAGGCGGGCAACGATTTCGCCTAGCACCAAGTCATCCGAGGTCATGCCCGATTTGTCCAAGCAAAAAAGGCGTCCATTCAAGGTTTCCCCGCGTAGGCGCAATGAAAGGACGGCTTTCATGCCAAACCAGGCTTGCAGCATGGGATGGAGCGGTGAGCCGCGCCAGTGCCGCAGGCCGGCGGGGGACGCATAAAGCACCGTGGCAACCGGGGCGCTGGCATCCTGACAAAGAAAGTCAGCGTCGGCCAATGGATCAACGACCAGCGGCTGGAATGCGGCCGGTGTCTCGCGGCTCCAGTGGAGTTCGCCGCGAGGCCTCATCGCCAGGTGGAACCTGGGATCCTCCGCCACCTGCCAGGCCATGAGCGCCCGGGGCGCGCCAAGGATCCTCGCGGCGTGTTCCAACGCCTCGCCAACCAGCTCCTGGGCTTCTCGCGGGACCGTGCGGGGCCATGCCGCCAGCATCGACGTCTCGCTATGCACCCGCTGTTCGCCTGCTCCCAGGTACCCTACCAATATCGCGACCGCCCCCAGGTACAGGCTACGGATAATGAAGCGAGTAAGCTCGAAGGACGGGTCGCGCAGAACTTCTGCCCCGTACACTCCCATGCCGATATATATCGCCAGGGCTGCCACCGCGGTCCACAGCGTCCCTCGCCACTGCCAGCGAAGCGTCGCCACGAGCAGCAAAAACACAAAGTAGAGGAAAAAGGGGCTGGTCGGATTTTCCGTGAAATACATGATGAGGGAGAAGACCACCACATCCAAGACGTGCATGCTGGCCCCCCAGCGTCCAAGAGGCGTGTCCGAGCGCCACACGAGGAAGGCCACGAGCAGCGCATAGGCAAGGTAGCCGGTCAGCAAGGCATAAGTCGGGCTCGTGCACCTTGCGGGCTGCGAAGGGTCCAGCGAGATCGCCAGAAGGGCAAAGGCCGCCAGCACTACCCGTCCTACGGCAATCAGGCGTTCGGCGCGACCCTGCGGGGAGTATAGCGAATCCATGCCCACCAGACTAGGTGCGCTCCCCCAACCTTGTCAAGCGAATTCCCGGGAGGGTGGTCGATAGGAATTTGAGCGCCCACCCAAGCATACCTCGCAAACTTCTTGCGTCTTTGTACCCCCCTTCGAACAGCGCACTCAAGGGTAAATGTGAACTACGAGCGCAGTCGTCCGCGCGCGCCAGCAATGCGGAAAATGGGTTTAGGGCCCCTCTTAACAATGATGATGATTCGAGCGAGTCAGGTAACCCCAGGTCCGCGCTCGAAAGCGCATCGTCCCCCCACCGAAATGGCCGGGCAGATTCTGGCGAAATTAATATCACAGGGTATAAGAAAATGTATCCGTAGCTATATTGTTTTGTCCGCCACGCTGAATCTACAATCGCTAGAAAAAAGTAGCAAAAGTTAAGATAATTCCACATCGGTCGCAATTAGTTTAAAGAGGATTCCTTACACGCCCATTAGACCAAGATTGAACATAAACTGGCTTAAAACAGCAGAAAACACGATTGTTTTCGGAAGATTGGTTCGAACTCAACACAGTTCAAGCTTATTCACCATCTCACGATTGTATCTGCCGAATGAAAGGAGAGTCACCGCCCGAAACATCATTGCCCTAAGACTAAGACTCAGATCTCGCGCACCGACTTCGCCGCCGTTATCGGGGACTGATCGTGCACATTGAGGGGCGCGACGGGGCAGCAAGCGTGGTCGCCGCCGTTACGTCGCGTCACTCTCAGCCGTGGGAACGATCCCTCGTTGTGGAATGAAAGGAGTTCGGCCGAACTGTCTGGTACGAAAGGGAGGAGCCTCGCTGCTCCATGTCGGACGCCGGGCTATCCCCAGAGGGAAGGAAGGGACATGATGGGTGCAAACGGTAATGCCACCCGCAGCGACCGAATGAAGGAACTGCACGCACACATCGAGAAACAACGTCAGCGGCGACAGAGCAACAAAGTCCTCCACGCCCATCCTTCCCCCCTCTTTTGGCAGGAGCGGGATCTGCCCGTCAAGGAGCTGATGATCGAACGGAGGGTGGCGAACGCGGCGATCCCAAAGCGCGTCAACTTGTATGTGGGCACCCCGTACTGCCTCCCCACCAATCCTGACAGGTGCGGCTTCTGCCTGTTTCCCAGCGAGGTGTTCCAGGGGAAGCATCAGTTGGATACGTATCTGGAGTACCTCGAGCGGGAGGGCCGGAGGTATCAGGAGTTCTTCGATGGCGATGAACTGGCCAGCATCTATTTCGGGGGAGGGACATCGAACCTCTACAAGCCGGATGATTACCACAGACTCTTTGAGATCGTGAGAGGGGTCTTCCCGACGATCCCAAGAGGCATCGAGATCACCCTGGAAGGGATCCCCCAGCTCTTCACCCGAGAGAAGCTCGAGGCGATGAAAGCAACCGGGGTCAACCGGATCAGCATGGGTGTACAGCAGCTCGACGATGAGATGATCAAGTTGAGCGGCCGAAAGCAGAAGGCCAAGCACGTCTTCCAGACACTCGAGTGGTGCCATGAGCTGGGGCTCCAGAGCAGCGTCGATCTCATTTTCGGGTGGCCGCGACAGACGATCGAGCTGATGCTCAAGGACCTTGATGCGATCGTCCGGACTGGCATCCGTCACTTCACCCATTACGAACTGAACGTGGCCGGCCGGACCGACTTCGCGCGCAATCACCGAGATGAGCTCCCCTCAATCGACCAAAACCTCGAGATGTACCGGGTCTCCAAGCAGTTCCTGGAGAGCCATGGGTATCGACAGGCGACAGCCTACGACTGGGAGAAGCCGGCTGACGATCTGCCGAGCGAGTATCAGTACGAGGACCAGATGCGGAAGCTCTTCACTCACGACGAGACACAACGGACCGTCGGGTACGACATGTGGGGCTGGGGGTTTGCCGGTGTCTCTTATTTCTTCGGGACTCCGGACTCTCCCGGTTGGGTGTATATGAACTCCACGAGGATCAACGACTACTTCGCGGCCATTGATGAGAGCCGTTTCCCGATCGACCGCGGCTTTCACTACGAGCAGAAAGATTTGCGCTTGACATGGCTGTTTCAGAGCCTGCAGGCCATGAAGATCGATGCAAAGGCCTACAACTCGATCTTCGGCGTCGATCTGCTGGATGAGTTCGAGCTGATCTGGCAGGCCCTGTCCGAGAGAGGGTGGGCGGAGGTCACCTCCCAGAAGGTGACGCTCGTTGGGGATGGCGTCTTCTACACGCCGCTAATCCAGGGCCTCCTCTCACACGACAGGATGGAGGAAATCCGAAAGTCCAGGTCCACGGGATCGGCCCTCTTGGAGGTGGAGCCGAGGCCCCAGCACGCACCCGGCACAGCCGCGTCTTTGGAAATGGTGCAGGTTGCGAGCGAGGATCCGACACCGAAGTCAGTAGATTCGGTGGCCACACAGGCTCTTGCGTCTCCACTGGTCGAGACGAAAGGCGAGACGCGCCTGGAAGAGAAAACGTTCCTGGAGAATACACAGGATGGGGTGGAGCTTGCCCTCCATAGAATACAGGGCGAGATCCGTCACGACCCGCCCGTCCTCCTCACCCACGGAACCTTTTCGAACGGACAGGTCTGCAGGTTGCTGGCCCGCTACCTGGCGCGAGAGGGTTTCGATTGCTGGATTCTGGAGTTGCGAGGCCATGGCCAGAGCAAGTCGGGACCGGTTCATCCTGACTTCGAACGCTTTAGCTTCTTCGATGTCCCGACTTCATTGGACGCGGTTCGGCGGAGGACTCGACGGGAGAACGTCTTCTGGGTCGCACATAGCGGCGGCGGGCTCGCGCTCCTGATGCACCTCGCGCGGTACCCCGAAGCCTCTGGACAGATCAGGGGTATCGTGACCCTAGCAAGTCAGGCGACCGACGCGGGAGCCACCTGGAGCGGAAGGACAAAGATCATCCTGGGTGCACTGGCCACGAACGCCTTGGGGAGAGCTCCTGGGAAGATGCTGGGGCTCGGGCCTCAGGACGAATTCCGTGGCGTGATGAACCAATGGTTTCGCTGGAACTGGAGCGGCCGGTGGGTCGGCAAGGATGGCTTTGACTACTTGCAGGCTCTCCAGCGGATTGAGGTTCCGGCTCTCTGCTTCGCCGGAGGTGGAGATCGGTTCATCGCCCCCTATCAAGGCTGTCGCCGGCTGTACAATGCCTTGGGAAGCCTCGATAAGCGAATGGCGTTCTGCGCCAAATCCGAAGGGTATGCGGAGGATTACAACCACGCACGGATCATCGCCAGCCGGCGGGCGCAACAAGAGATCTGGCCCATCATCGCGGAATGGCTCCTCAAGCGCGCGTAGCGTCGCCCACACAGGTTCTTGCGCGGCCACAGTCGAGAGCGGCTGGAGGGGAAGGATACGCCGGCTAGTGTCTTGGCGTATGAACACGCTCCGAGGCAACCGAGGGTAACGTGTGCAGTTGTATGATCGCGTCCCGGTGGCTCGTCCAGTGAGCTCCACCGGAATCACGCGAAGGGCATGAACGCGACCCTAGATCTTTTCGAGCAGTTCCATCCCCTCCGCCACAAGTGCCATGACTTCGGGGTACTGAAAAGGCTTATTCAAGACCAGATCCACCCCGGACTCTTTCATCTTCCTCCGGTCGAGCGTGAGGCCCCATCCCGTGACGAGCGCGACGGGGGTCCTGGGGGCTATCCCCTTGACGGCCGTTGCAACCTCCCAGCCCGAACAATCCGGCATCCCCAGGTCCGTGAGAACGAGATCGAAGGCATCCTGACGGAAGAGGCGGATCCCCTCCCTGCCTCCCGCCGCTTTCACCACGGTATGACCGGCCGCCTGGAGGATATCTGAGAGGAGTTCGCGGACCATTCCATCATCATCGATGACAAGGATGCGTCCCGGCCGGGCGGATGGTATGAGTTTCGGTTGAGGGGCCGGGCGGAGCTTGGCGGGAATTGGCAGCTTGATCAGCATCGTCGTTCCCTGCCCGGGATGACTCTCCACATTGATCTCGCCGTTGTGCCCTCTGATGATCCCATACGAGACGCTCATCCCGAGCCCAGTCCCCTTAACCCCCTTGGTGGTGAAGAAGGGATCAAAGATCCTGGCTTTTACGTCGCCGCTCATCCCGATCCCCGTGTCAGACACGCTTAGGCAAACCCACCCGCTTGCCTCCTCGGTCTTGAAGGTGAGCTTTCCTCCCTCTGGCATGGCCTCAATGGCATTGAAGATCATGTTGGTCAGAACCTCCCGGAGTTCCGAGATATTTCCCATCACGGGAGAGATTTTGCCATAGTCGGTTGCGACCTCGATCGTCACGCCGGCCAGGTTGGCCTCGTCCTTCCACCTGGCCTCGGTGATGGCGAGGGCATCCTTGATGGCCTGGTTGAGGTCCACCGGGAAGAACTCTTCTTCCCGGCGTTTCCGAGTGAAATGCTGCAGGCGGCGGACAGTATTGGCCCCGTCAAGCGCCGCTTTCTCGATAGCCTCGAGACCTCGCTGTGTCTCCTCGTCCCGTTCGGCTCGACGGAGGAGCTGGGCCCGACCCAAGATAGCGCCCAGGATGTTATTGAAGTCGTGGGCCACACCCGACGACATCTCGCCCAAGGCATGAAGCCGTTCGGCCCGCAGAAGCTGTTGCTCCAGTTGCTTCCGCTCTGTGATATTTCTCGCGATTCCCTGCCAGCCGGTCACCCGACCCGCGGCATCCCGAACGGTGACGGTTCCGATCTCGACCCGAACGATGCCGGAGCCACCTTTCTTCACCATATCCAGCTCATAGAAGCTGAATGGGTCCTTTCCCCTTGCCGTCTTAATGAAGATCTCCTGAGCCTGGCGCTGGCTTTGGGGGGTCAGGACATTGGTCGAGTAGCCACCCAGCAATTCCTCAGGTTTATAGCCGAGCATCTCCTCTATCTTGGGGTTCAGATACGTAAACCGGCCTCCGCGATCCAAAGCATAGATGACGTCGCGAACCTGCTCGGCCAGCAGCCGGTATTTCTCCTCTGAGGCCTTGACGGCTGCGGCATGGGTTCGGACCTCTTGGAATAGCTTTGCGTTTTCGATGGCGATGGCGGCCTGACGGGCGATCCCGTCAACCAGCCTCACCTCTTCCTTGGTGAAGCGGTGTTCGCTCGTCCACCAGATTACGTAGAGCCCTCCGATGATCTTATCCTTCGCCAGCATCGGAACAAATAACGCTGATCGATGCGCAAACGAGCGAAACACCGGATGATTGAGCCTGCTGTCCATGGTGGTATTACTGGTATGGACCGCGGTTTTCGCTGCGAACGCTTCCTCGACGAACCGGAATCCCGCGACGGGGAGCGGCTTCCGTATAAACGCCTCCAGGAGGTCTTTCGGCACGCGGTACCCAGCAAACGGGACCAGACACCCTCCATCCGCATCCAGCAGGTAGGCGCCTGCAGTATCAGCTCCGACGACGTGGGCGACCGCTCGGGCGATCCGGCGGACAGCCTCCTGAAGATCAAGGGTGGAATTGACGGAGTAGCTGACTTCGAGTAGCGTCTGCTGCTCTTTCAGCCTGGCCTGCGTCTCACCGATCAGACGGGCGTTTTCCAATGCGATGCTCAATTGGCGCCCGATGGTCTGGAGCAGCAGCAACTCAATGGTCGAGAAAGACGGCGATCCCGCCTTGGCGATGTTCAGCAACCCGACAGGTCGATCCTTGGCGACGAGAGGAACGCTCGCGTGAGCGGAGACTGACAGCTCAGAAAGGGCGGGCTGCGGACAATGATCTATGACGCTGTACTTGAGGAGCGGATCGGCGCCTACGAAGGAGCGGAGGCAGGGGCAGTTCGCGCAGGTGAGGCCGGCGACTCCCGGTCCTCTCCGAACGGCGGTTCTGACGGCAGCGAGGTAAACCGTCTGCTCCGAAGAGACTGAAATGGCGGGCCAGATCAGATTGCCAGGCGGGTCTTGGGCAAGATAGATCCAGCCGATGACGGCGTCGTCAACTGCCTCCAGGAGCTCCTCGAGAATAGTATCCAGGAGCTTGTCGGGGGCGGAGGACGTAACCGCCGCCGATACCGCCATGACGGCCGAGAGACTTCTGCTGGTTGGATGTTCTATAGCACGCTATCCTTTGGCTGTTCGGGCACCGCACACGCGCGCCCGTGTGGCACAACTTTAGCAAAAAAGCAGGTCGGGAGCAACGGGAAACAACTGACAGGCCACCTCAACCCCGAACAGATTAGCAAGGCTCAACGCCGCTCTCCCTGGCGGAACTCGCCCACCACAACCACACATGATCATGCGGCAGGCGGGCGGGCCACGCAATCCAGAGGCCAGGCCGGGATCTGAGGCCAGTGCGCTTTGGCCACCGTACGACGTGAGACGCGATCGACGATCACGCTTTTTTGTCCAGACCAGGCAAGCCTAGCAGCGGCGGGATCTCGGCCAGTGAAGCGATCAGGTGATCGGCATTGGGCGAGGTTGGTTGGACGGGATTACTCAGCAGGACGGTCCGGACACCCGCGCGGCGGCCCGCCAGCATGTCAAATTCGAAGTCACCAACGAACAGCGCCTCGTCCGTCCTAAGGCCGAGCCGGTGGCAGGCTAGCAGGATTGGGTCAGGCGCAGGCTTTGGCGGCGCATCCTCCCTGGTTACGATCGTCAAGAAGGGAAGCCCCAGTCGCGCCTGGATCAGGTTAACACTCTTGCGGCTATTGCGCGTGACAAGCCCGAGACGCAGTCCATGATGATCGAGCCTGCGCAGAAGCGGCAGAACCCCGTCCAGAGGCTGGCAGCGGTTGGCGGCCTCGGTCTCGTGCCGCTCGAGGATCGCTTCCGCCCTTGACCGTTCTTTGCCGGAGAGCTCCCGGATCCTTTCAAGGATGAACCCCTCCGTGGAGCCAAAGATCTCCTGCTTGATGGCCACGAAGTCGAGGCACTGCGCGACCACCACACCATCCATATCGAATAGGACACCCCTGATAGTGGAACTCCGGACAGTCACTGGCTTCGTCTCTCCCCTCGTATCACGTCTACTCAACCTGATATATACTCGACTGCCTTCGACCCGGCAAGTGGATTTGCCTACAAAGGGGTACCGATCGCCCGAAATCCGCCCGAAATCCGTTGACACCCCTCTCAAGACCTGCTATTAACAGGCGGCTCTTCTCCTTCAAAAGGAAAGTTTCCAGACAATGGCCGCGAAATTCTCGTCCGATCAAAAGCGAACAATCGCTACGCTGAGCACTGCTATCGCGATACGCATGCTCGGGATTTTCCTCGTGCTTCCCATTTTCACGCTGTACGGGGAGCAGTTCACTAGCTCAAAACCGCTGATCGGCCTTGCCTTCGGCAGTTACGGGCTGACCAATGCCCTGCTCCAGATCCCGTTCGGCCGGCTGTCCGACCGATTCGGGCGGAAACCGCTCCTGCTCATCGGCCTCTCCCTTCACAGCGTCGGCTCAATACTGGCCGCCATCCCCCCTAACATCTTCGCCCTCATCGCCGCTCGTCTGATCCAGGGAGCTGGAGCCATCAGCTCCGTGGCCTTCGCCCTGGTGGCCGATTCGGTCGATGAGAGAAACCGCGCCACCGCGATGGCTTTTCTTGGGATCCCCATTGGCCTCTCCTTCGTCGGCGGAATCCTGGCGGGACCGGCGATCGCCAGCATCAGCGGCTACGCCTCGCTCTTTTGGCTCTCCGGTCTTCTGAGCGTGGTCGCCTCCATCTACCTGGCGCTTGCCGTAAGGGAGCCTGAGAGGGAGAGGTTACAGGCCGAGACCTCCGTCCACCGGCCATCAGTCGCTTCGGTCCTCAAGATCGGCGACATTGTGAGATTGGACGTCTGCGGGTTTCTCATGTCCTACTTCATGAGCAGCTTCTTCTTCCACTTTCCCTTGCTGGCTCGACAGTACCTCCCGCTGCGAAGCTACTATCTTCTACTGGGCCCGATGCTCCTTGCGGCCGCGGTGGTGATGTTTGCGGCCTCAGGGGCAGCCGACCGGGGCTGGGCGAAATCGACTGGGGTGACGGCCTTTGTTCTCCTTTCGATCAGCGCGTGGCTCCTCTTTCGGGGCGCTGACTTTGGGCTCCAAGCCCATCCACTCCTCGCCCTCACCATCGCAGGCATGCTCTTCTTTTCTGGCTTCTCCAGCCTTGAGCCGATCCTCCCCAGCCTCATAACCAAAGCGTCCCCAAAGACCGCGTATGGGACAGCACTGGGGACCTACAATTCTCTGCAATTCCTCGGCAGCTTTGCAGGCGGCGCCGCGGCAGGGATTCTCGGAGCCCTCGGAAATCAGTTTGTGATGGCTGGGTTGTTGGTTGCCGCAACTGCCGGCGTCGTGTTGATGGCCCAGGTCAAGGCCCCATAAGCAACACTACAATCCGCCCGCCACATGAGACGGCGATGATCGCCACTGGCTTCCTCTGAATCTACACCCCACGGATGAACTTGCGGACAGCGATGTTGACCTGCCCAGGGGATTCGAGAGGAAGCATGTGGCCAGCCTTCTCGATCAGTAAGAATGTGGATCCCGGTATCTCTTTGTGCAGTCGCTCGGAGTAGCGAACGGGCGTAATCAGGTCGGCACCGCCACAAAGAATCAGGGTTGGGAGATCGATCTGTCCGAGCCGACCTCTGAAGTCGAAGTTCCGGCTAGCGGTGAAATCGCCCAACACGATCTCCAGGCTGCAACGTCGAACATCATCCCGCGCAATGGCCAGCGCCTCATTCGACACCAGTTCCGAGAAGAACATCCCTTTGAATTTGTGAGGAAGGGTGGCAATAGCCCACAGCAGCACATCTGGCGTCAGGGCCAGCGTGTCGAGGTGGGCCGCGGTCGCGAGAAGGACTAGCCCCTTCAGGAGCTCAGGGTGTTTCAGCGCAACATCGAGCGCAACAGCTCCCCCCAATGAATGTCCCACCAGGAAGACCTTCCGCTTGCCGATTCTCTGCAGCACGCCTTTGACCATAGCGGCGTACCGTTCGACAGAGGGATCGCCTACCGGTTCGGAGGCGCCGTGGCCCGGAAGATCCGGCGCCACCACCTCGAACTCACGCGAGAGGCCATCCACTTGGTACCGCCAGGAGTCAGCGCTGCAGCCGCTGCCGTGAATCAGGACAAGCCGCTCACGCCGAAGTGGCCATCGGCTGCCCGTGTGGACCAAGCCAACGGCTAAGCCGTCGATCTTGAGAGATTTCCGCTGAAGTCGCTTCGGCGGCGGGCTTGGCATTGCGAGACGGAGTTACCGCGGGAAAGCGACGAATCTGTACAGGTGGCGCGCCCCAATGGCGAGTGCAAACAGACTGGAGCGGGGAATGTTTCGGTGAAGACCGGATGGACCGGGACGGCGGTGAAGGCCAATACGGGGGCTGGGAGCCGCGAGTGATCGCATCGCGTCGAGTCGGGAGGCACCTACTGAATCACGGAGGTCATTCCATGATTGGCACGAGGCCTCCTCAAGATGCCAAGGCCTTGGCCAGGCGCTCTTGATCGAAGCCAACGATCCGCTCACCGCCAATCACAGTGACAGGGATGCTGTTGAATCCCATCCCCTTCAACTCGTCGAGCGCCACCGGATCCTCGCGGACGTTTTTTTCGGTAAAGGGAACTTGCCTTTGGGAAAGCCACGCTTTCACCTGATAGCAAGACCCTCACCCGGTGCCGCTATAGACAATCACTTCTTTCGACATCTGCAGTATCCTCCTCGGTGGTAGAAGCCTTACAGAAACAACGGCAGTGTACTGAGCGTCGGAGGGAAAGTCAAGTCAGCAAGCAAGGGTCCACTGAATCCGGACGAGTACCGTTCCAACTACGTATGGCGACTCCGCCGTCCCGCGCCGTCACGACCACTGCCATAAGGGACACCGCTCAAATTCGGCGCATCAAGTTGGAACGGCACTAGGAAATGAACCCTTTTTCGCTCTCTTCCCTGACTGCCTGACGAATTCCCCGGCTCGTGTGGATATAACAGGCGCGACATACGCTCCGAACGGTATCCGATGAAGGCCCCTCCGCCAGGAGATACGTTTCAGAGAGCTTCATCGCCTTCCCGCAGATAACGCAGCGACGGAGAGTTTCCTTGATTGTCACCTCAGACAGTTCTCCGATCTGTGCCATTAGCCCGCCTCACACATGTCCCGGCCTCCTGTGGGCCCCTTAATAGATAGCTTAACCGAACTGTCCGATTCCGTCAACGGTGATGACCGCTGCCAAGCGGAAAGCTTTGCATCAAGGTCCTTACTGGACTATAATAAAGGTGGCTGCTGGGCGGGTTACCATTTGAGCCTGCTCCGACGGCAAGCAGCAAGCGTGATCCTTGTCGTAAACGACGATTTCGCGCAGGAATTGGGTTGGCCGGAGCACGGATCGCGGGGGAGAAATCGCTTGACAACATCCTCTCCGCTCGCTTTAATGGGTCCCGCCAATCCGCTAATCTATGTGGGGCTGTGGCGCAGTTGGGAGCGCGCGTGACTGGCAGTCACGAGGCCACGGGTTCGAATCCCGTCAGCTCCACCATTAAACTCCAGATCGTTAACTCCCGGCGCACTCCTTCCGATATCAACTGACCGTAGTCTGTCAGTCACCTCCCGATCCGCCCTCAGGCCAAAGTGTTTCTTCTACCAGATCAAGTTGCGAAGTACGCTCACCTCAGCCCTCGACGCACGGCCGGGTACGGACTCCCCGTCCAGGGATCCCGCCTGGGCCGCATCCCCGTGCCGCAAGAAACCCTGAGGGCTTTTTTGGGGTTTGACACGAGTGCCCTAGTGTACTATTGTAGTGTTACACGTAGTATTACAGGATAACGAGAGGAGCCCGGATGCAACTGTATGTGGATGCGCACAGCCCGATCCCGATGCGTCGCCAACTGGCGGAGCAGCTCAAGCACTTCATCGAGACCGGCGGCTTCCTCCGGGAGCAGGCGCTGCCCAGCATCCGCGAGATGGCCGGCTTCCT
>JBGQIR010000011.1:0-17627 GCA_041498535.1 Methylomirabilis sp. (SeqCode) | reverse complement strand
GGCATGGACACCAGCATCGGTCCGACCCGCTCCGCTGACGTGGACCGGCTCCCCGATGATCCGGGCCATGGCCTCTTCGAGCACCCCCTGAACGGTGGGCATTCCTGGCTGGACTTGCCAGCCGTGATAGTCGGATCCGTCGTACTCGATCGTGAGTTTAAAGGTCGGCATCGATGGCTGCAAAAACGAGCAGGAGCGCCGATTGCGCGCTCCTGCTCAAAAGGCTACTTTCAGGGCTCCGCGTCGCTTAGAGATACCGATCCACCAGCAACTCGGCGATCTGGATGGCGTTCAGCGCCGCGCCCTTCCGGAGCTGGTCTCCCACCACCCAGAAATTCAGGGCATGGTCGTTTGAGAGGTCTTCTCGGATTCGGCCCACAAAGCAGTCATCCTTGCCAGCGGCGAGGATCGGCATCGGGTAGCGCGCGCGCTGCGGCTCATCGATCACCTGAAGGCCCGGCATCTGCGAAAGCAGTTCTCGCGCCTTTTCGGCGCCGATCCTGCGCTTCGTCTCGACGTTGACCGAGACCGAATGGGCTGTGAAGACGGGGACCCGCACGGTGGTAGGCGAAACCCCGATCGATTCGTCTCCAAGGATCTTTCGGGTCTCGAAGACCAGCTTCAGCTCCTCTTTGGTGTACCCGTTGGGCTGGAACGCGTCGATGTGGGGAAAGAGATTAAACGCGATCTGGTGGGGGAAGGCCTTCACCTCGATTGGATCTCCCTTGGCCCAGGCGAGGGTCTGCCGTCTGAGTTCCTCGATCCCCTTGGCCCCCGCGCCGGAAACCGCCTGGTAGCTCGAGGCGATGACGCGCGTCACCTGGCCGTAGTCATGGAGCGGCTTCAGCGGCATCACCATGACGATCGTGGTGCAGTTGGGATTCGCGATGATCCCGCGAGCCGTGTAGCCGGCGATGGCGTGGGGGTTGATCTCCGGCACCACGAGCGGAACATCGGACTCCATCCGGAAGGCGGAGCTATTATCAATGACCACCGCTCCAGCCTCGACGGCCGCCGGGGCAAACTCCTGACTCCGACTCGCCCCGGCTGAAAACAGGGCGATCTCCGTCCCGTGGAACGAACCCGCGGTGAGCCGCTCGACCTTTATCTCCTCACCCCTGAAGGCAAGGACTTTCCCCTCTGAGCGCTCCGAGGCCAAAAGCCTGAGGCGTCGGACGGGGAAGTGTCGTTCCTCGAGCAGCCGGAGCATCGTCTCCCCGACCGCCCCGGTGGCGCCTGCGACCGCTACGGCGTACTGCGTATTCCTCACGGCTCGGCCTTCTTGTTGATCATGCCCGTTTTCCCGTTTCCTGTCAGACCCCCTCATGGGCGGCACGGTCCTTGGGGGGGCGCTCGCGGCCAACGATCTTATTGATCGCGTTCAGGTATGCCCTGACGCTGGCCTCGATGACATCGGTGGAGGTCCCCTTTCCCATGACGACCTGCCCGTTCACCTCCAGCTTCACCACCACTTCGCCCACGGCGTCTTTGCCCGCAGTGACGGCCCTGACCGAATAGTTGGCCAACCGGCCTTGCACCTTCGTGATGTTATCGATCGCCTTGTAGGCGGCGTCGACCGGACCATCGCCCCACCCTGACTCCTGGAAACTCTCGTTCTCCCGCTTGAGCCTGACGGTCGCGGTGGGGACGAGGTTGGTGCCACTGGTGAACTGCAAATGATCAAGGACATAGGTCTCGCTTGGAGCCAGCACCTCCTCCTCCACGATCGCGAGCAGGTCGTCGTCGAACACCTCTTTCTTCTTGTCGGCCACTGCCTTGAACCGGATAAAGGCCTTATTCAGTTCTTCCTCAGAGAGCGTCACGCCTAGCTCCTCCAGCCGCTTCTTGAATGCATGTCGGCCGGAGTGCTTGCCCAGAACCAGTCGGCTTTGAGGAACGCCCACCGACTCCGGGGTCATAATCTCGTAGGTCAGCGGCTTCTGCAGAACCCCGTGCTGGTGAATACCAGCCTCGTGAGCGAAGGCGTTGGCACCGACGATCGCCTTGTTCGGCTGGACCGGGATCCCAATGATGCTGGTCAGGAGCTTGCTGGTCCGGTAGATCTCCTCGGTATTGATTCCGGTCTCCCAGTCCACAAGGTCTTTTCTGGTGCGGAGGGCCATCACGATCTCTTCCAGCGAGGCGTTGCCGGCCCGCTCGCCGATTCCGTTGATGGTACACTCGACCTGCCTGGCCCCGTTTCTGATCGCCTCGAGGGAGTTCGCGACCGCCAGCCCGAGGTCGTTGTGACAGTGGCAGCTTATGACGACCTTATCGATGTTGGGCACCCGATCGAACAGGTTCTTGATCCGGGCCCCGAACTCCCACGGCAGGCCGTAGCCCACCGTGTCGGGGATGTTAATGGTGGTGGCGCCCGCCTTGATCACTTCCTCGACGACCTTGCAGAGGTAGTCCTGGTCGCTTCGGTGGGCGTCCTCGGGAGAGAACTCGACATCGTCGGTATAGCGTCTGGCGCGCTTCACCGCCGCGATTGCCGCCTCGAGGACCTCCTCATGAGTCGATTTCAACTTGTATTTGATGTGAATTTCTGAGGTGGCGATGAAGGTGTGGATCCGTGGCCTGTCAGCGTATTTCAAGGCCTCCCAGGCCCGGTCGATGTCGATGTCGCGAGTCCGGCAGAGGCTCGCAACGATCGGACCACCCCTTACGCTTTGGGAGATGGTCTTGATGGCTTCGAAGTCATCTTCGGAGGCGATGGCGAACCCCGCCTCAATAACGTCCACCTTCAGACGCGCCAGTTGCCGGGCCATCTCCAGCTTCTCTTTGGTATTCATGCTGCAGCCTGGCGCCTGCTCCCCGTCCCTCAGCGTGGTATCGAAGATCGTTATCCGCTTGCCCATCCTGTCCTCCAGTGATCTCTGCCGCTACCGTGTGCGGCGACGGGACCGATCCACTTTACGTCCTGCCTTCCGCGCCGGTCGCATGCTCCATCGGCTCTGGAATTCGCCGCTTGATGGGAGGGAGGGTGCGAACGACGCCAGAAAGGGCGTAGAGAGAGAAAAACGAAAAGGCCACCATACTAGGCTCTGAGGCGATGATCAACACGACCAATGTCAGTCCGATGAGGAGTGCGAAGGGTTGACGCTTCTTGATTTCGATGCCCTTCAGGCTGCGGTACCGCAGGCGACTCACCATGAGGAACGAGAGGGCATAGACGATGACGACCATCAGCGCAGACGTCAGCCGGTGTGAGAGCAGCTCGCGCTGAAAAAGGACCAACGAGGGCGACTCTCGCATGAACAGCACAAAGGAGGCGATGACCGCTGCGGCCGCCGGGATCGGGAGGCCGACGAAGTAGCGCTTGTCCAGAATTCGCGTCTGAACGTTAAAGCGCGCCAGCCTGAAGGCGCCACTCGAGACGAAAAGCGCTGTCGGGATGATCGATCCGAACAGCCATCCGATCTGGGTGTACGGTTTGATCGCCCACGCATACGACAGGATGGCCGGTGCAACGCCGAAGGACACCAGATCCGCCAGCGAATCGAGTTGCACGCCGAAGTCGCTCTGGCTGCTGGTGAGCCGAGCGACGGCCCCGTCGAGGCCATCGAGGATCAGCGCCAGGAGGATGGCCACCGCCGAACGGGTGTAATCGTCATTGTAGACCGCGACAATGGCGTAGACCCCGCTCAGGAGGTTCCCGATTGTCAGGAGGCTCGGGAGGAGGTAGACCCCTCGACGACGACCTCGCCTCATCGAAGCGCTCCCACTACGGTGATCCCTCCCTTGACGCGGTCTCCTTGCTTCACGGAAAGCTCCGCGCGGGCCGGCACGATGAGATCGACGCGCGATCCAAATCGAATCATGCCGATCCGCTCTCCGGCCTCGAGCTTTTGTCCGGCAACGACCCGGCACACGATTCGTCTGGCGACGAAACCTGCGATCTGCTTCACTAAGAGCTGGCCTTCCGGCGCTTTCAAGAAGATGAGGTTCTGTTCATTGGCCGCCGAGGCCTCGTGCTGCCATGCCAGACGAAATGTTCCCGGCCTGTACTCTACCCTCTCGACCACCGCAGGAAATGGAGCGCGGTTGACGTGCACGTCGAAGACCGACAGGAAAATGCTGATCTGGGCGGCCGCGCCTTCTAACTCGTCGCTCGGATAGCGAGTCACCTCGACGACGGTCCCGTCGGCGGGGGCAAGGATCAATCCCTCCCCCTTCGGGATTTCGCGCGCCGGATCCCGGAAGAAGAGGGCTACGGCAACAGCCAACACGAGCGCGGCAGACGCCGCCGCCTGCCACCCCATCGCCCACAGGATCGCCGACAGGACGAGGGGTGTGACGATAAACACCCAGCCCTCCCGCGCGATTGGCATCATCGATTTCCCTGCGCACGGGAGGGGATTTTATCAGTGGATACGTTCACGTATATCATGGCCGGTCGCGGCGCGCAATGGAAATGAGGCAGGTGAGAGCATCACGTGAGAAGTCGCCTGACCAGCTCCGGAACGAGTGTCAGCGCACGGTCCAGCTTTTCTGGGTCCTTCCCACCGGCCTCGGCGAGATCGGCGCGACCCCCCCCACCACCGCCTGTGATAGCCGCCACCTCCTTGACAAGCTTCCCGGCGTGCAGCCGGGACGTGAGATCGGGCGTGACCATCGCCACCCAGCTCACCCGCCCATCCGAGGATGTGCCGAGGACGATGACCCCGCTGCCGATCTTGGCCTTGACGCGATCGGCCAGCTCGCGAAGAGCACGCTGGTCAAACTCCTCCGCCCGACCTGTGACAACGGTGATGCCGGAGACCTGGGTCGCCTCTTTCAACAGTTCCTCTGTCATCCCAACGCCAATCCTGGCGCGGAGTTTTTGGACCTCCCGTTCGAGCGCGCGGGTGGAATCGAAGAGGCGGTCAACCTTTTCCGGGACCTCCAGCGGCTTGCTCTTCAACCGATCGGCCGATTCATGAAGGACTTCTTCCTCCCGCTTGAGGTGCTGGAAGGCGCCCGGTCCGGTCAACGCCTCGAGGCGGCGGATGCCCGCCGCGATGGCGGTTTCGTGAGAGATCTTGAATAATCCGATCTCGCCGGTGGCCTTCGTGTGTGTCCCGCCACAGAGTTCGATGCTGAAATCGGGCACGCTGACCACCCGCACATCATCGCCGTACTTGTCACCAAAAAACGCAAGGGCACCCTTGGCGAGCGCGGCCTCGAGCCGCATCTCTTCGACGAGGACCGGCAGGTTGGCCCAGAGTTTCTCGTTGACCATCTCCTCGATCCGATCGATCTCGGCGCTGCTCAGGGGTCCGTAGTGCCGGAAATCGAAGCGCAGACGATCGGGGGCGACCAGAGACCCCTCCTGCCGCACGTGGTCCCCAAGGATCTGGCGCAGGGCGGCGTGGACCAGGTGGGTTGCGGTGTGGTTCTTGACCGTCGTGGCCCGGCGGCTCGCATCCACCGACGCCAGGATCCGTCGCCCCCTCCTGAGCTCACCCCGCTTCACCCTGACACGGTGGACGATCAATCCCGAAAGGGGCCGTCTGGTGTCCAAGACCTCCACCAGAACGGACTCGCCTCGGAGAAGCCCGGTGTCACCGACTTGGCCTCCCGCCTCCGCATAGAAGGGGGTCTTGTCCAAAACGACCTCACCCTCTTCGCCCGCGCCGATCCGCTCCACTGGCGCTCCGCCGGATAGAACTGCAGCAACTACCGCCTCGGCCTCCAGAAGATCGTAGCCGATGAACGGCGTGTGAATCGTCTTCGCAAGCTCCTGGTAGGCCCTTCCGACCTCCCGAACTTCCCCGAACGCCTTCAAATGCGCGCGCGACTTCTCCTGTTGATTCCCGAGCTCGGCCTCGAACCCATCCCAATCACATCCGACCGAGTGTTCGATGGCGATTTCATCCATGAGGTCCCGGGGCAGCCCGTAGGTGTCGTAGAGCTCGAACAGCTTCTGTCCCGGGAGAACTCCCCGCTCTCCTCGTTCTGCCTTCACTTTCTGGATCAGGTCATGAAGTCGAGGCAGCGCCTCGCGGAGCAGGTGGCCGAACCGGTCCTCCTCGATCCGAACGAGGCGGGTCACGTGCGCGCGACTCGATTCGAGCTCGGGATACGCGTCTGTCATCAGGTCGATCACCTTGTCCGTCACCGTGGCCATGAACGGTTCATCCAGTCCAATGAGCCGCCCATGGCGGAGACCACGTCGGAGGATCCGGCGCAGCACGTACCCTCGACCTTCGTTGTGAGGCAGGACGCCGTCGGCCAGCAGGAAGGTGACCGCTCTCGCATGGTCGGCGATGACCCGCATCGACACATCGTGCTTTTCGTCGGCGCCATAGGTCTCGTGTGACAACTCCTCCACCGCGGCGATCAGCGGCCGGAGCAGGTCGGTTTCGAAGTTGCTCTTGACCGCCTGGCAGACGGCGGCGATCCGCTCCAGCCCGGCCCCGGTGTCGATGCTGGGTTTAGGGAGCGGGTTGAGCGCGCCCGAGGCGTCGCGGTTGTACTCCATGAAGACCAGGTTCCAGAGTTCCAGATAGCGATCGCACCCGCACTCGATGCTGCACGTCGGCCGCCCACAGCCGATCGCCGGCCCCTGGTCGAAGACCAGCTCGGAGCAGGGTCCGCATGGGCCGGTGTCGCCCATGGCCCAGAAATTGTCCTTGTCCCCCAGACGGACGATCCGATCGGGGGGAAGACCCGCGATCTTCTGCCACAGCTCGAACGCCTCATCGTCATCCTTGTAGATAGTCGCCCAGAGTCGATCTCCAGGCAATCCGAGCTCTCGGGTCAGGAACTCCCAGCCATACTCGATCGCCCCCTGCTTGAAATAGTCTCCGAAAGAGAAGTTGCCGAGCATCTCAAAGAAGGTGTGGTGGCGGGCGGTTCGGCCGACGTTCTCCAGATCGTTGTGTTTGCCGCTGACCCGCAGACACTTCTGAACTGACGTGGCGCGCCGGTAAGGACGAGGATCAACCCTCAGGAACGCACCTTTGAATGGCATCATTTTCGCGTTCGTGAAGAGCAGCGTTGGATCGTCGGAGGGGACCAGCGAGGAGCTGGTGACCACCGTATGCCCGTTCCCCTCAAAGAAGCGCAAGAAGCGCTCCCGGACCTCCCCGCCCGTCAGCCGCCGCATTCCTTGCTCCGCTGTCCTCGCTGCCCCTCGCGGAGCAGTCGCCAAATCACCTCGGTCGAAAACCCTCTCCTCTGGAGAAACCGCGCCACCCGGCCCTTCCGGGAGGACGTCGGAAGATGGCCCAGCCTGGAGAGTTTGCCCGCCATGGCGCGCCTGGCCGCCGCCTCCTCCCCCTCCTCGTATACATCTCTCAGAACCTCTTGCACCAGATGTCCCTCTACCCCTTTCGCCTCGAGTTCCTGCCTCAGGCGATGCGGCCCCATCGGCTTTTTTTGGAGACGGCTCCTTGCCCAGGTGTTCGCGAACCGTCGATCGTCCAGGTACCCCTGCTCACTCAGACGGTCGAGAGCGACCTTCGCGTCGGCCTGGGCGATCCCCCTGGCCGCCAGGAGCCGAGACAGCTCAGCCCGCGTTCTGTCCCGAGCGGCCAACAGGACTGCGGCCGCCCGGTAGGCGGCGCCAGGAGAGTGCCGCCTCACAGCCGCTTGCGACCGAGAGGTTTCTCCTGCTGTTCTGCGATCCAGGGTTGCTCCCCCGCGCTCTCGACCCCTCGAACCTTGAGGGCGAAGTCGTTGGGGTTGCTGCTCCACCGCAGTGCGTCCTCGTAGCTGACCAGGCCGCGCCGGTAGAGGCTAATGAGGGACTGATCGAAGGTCTGCATCCCATACTCCGACCCGCCGGCCGCGATCAGCTCGATGATCTTTCGGGTCTTGTCAGAGTCGGCGATGCACTCCCGAATCGTGGCGGTGGACACCATCACCTCGACCGCCGGCACTCGTCCTTTGCCGTCCGCCCGCGGGACTAAGCGCATCGAGATGATCCCGCGGAGTAGCGAGGCCAATTGCAGCCGGATCTGTTTCTGCTGGTAGGGCGGGTAGATCGCGATGATGCGATTGACGGTCTCGGCCGCATCGATGGTGTGCAGCGTGCTCATAACCAGGTGGCCAGTCTCTGCTGCCAGGATAGCCGTGCTCACCGTGTCGAAGTCGCGCATCTCTCCGACCAGAATCACATCCGGGTCCTGCCGGAGTGCGGCGCGCAGCGCTTCAGCGAACGACTCGGTGTCGATCTCCACTTCCCGTTGGGTGATCAAGCAGCGCTTATCCCGGTGGAGGAACTCAATCGGGTCCTCGATGGTCAGGATGTGGCCGGTCTCGCTATTGTTGATATGATCGATCATAGCCGCCAGGGTGGTCGATTTTCCGCTCCCCGCGGTGCCGGTGACCAGCACCAACCCTCTGGGTTCCAGGGCCAGCTTCGCGACAATCTGCGGAAGATTGAGTTCATCGAGGGTCTGGATCTTATCGGGAATCACGCGGAAGGCGACGCCGATCGTCCCCCGCTGCTGATACAGGTTGGCACGAATCCGTCCCACACCCTGAACGCCGAAGGCCAGATCCAGTTCGCGGCGCTGCTCAAGTTGAAGACGCTGCCGGTCCGTGGCGACAAGGTGGATCACAGCATCCAGGTCAGCCTGGGTAAGCCTAGGTCGATCCTGCAGAGGGAGGAGTTGGTGGTCGATCCGAAGAACCGGTGGCACTCCGACTTTGAGGTGGAGGTCCGAGGCTTGGTGCTGGATGGCGAGCCGCAGCAGCTCATGAAGATCGAAAGGCATCCCTACGAATCCTTATCTCTCATGGATATGCTACCATCCAGCCATGACGGTGTCAACGCGCCTCCGACGCCTCTGCCCCTACAGCGCCGGCCATCCCCAGAGCGGCACGCACCTTCGCTTCGATCTCGCCGACGAGGGCCGGGTTTTCGTGGAAAAAGCGCTTGGCGTTATCCCGTCCTTGGCCGACCCGTTCTCCCCCGTAGGAAAACCAGGATCCGCTTTTCTCGATGATCTTGTGCTCGACCCCCAAGTCCAATAGGCTGCCGATCCGTGAGATCCCCTCCCCATAGATAATGTCGAACTCCGCCTCCTTGAAGGGCGGGGCGACCTTGTTCTTGACCACCTTGACCTTCACGCGAGACCCGACCACCTCATCCCCCTCTTTGATGCTTGAGATCCGCCTGATGTCAAGGCGGACAGAGGCATAGAACTTCAAAGCCCGGCCACCGGTCGTCGTCTCGGGATTACCGAACATGACTCCGATCTTCTCGCGAAGCTGATTGATGAAGATGACGCAGGTCTTGGACTTGCTGATGGCCGCCGTCAGCTTCCGAAGCGCCTGGGACATCAGGCGCGCCTGAAGACCCATCGTGGGTTCCTCCATCTCGCCATCGATCTCGGTTTTGGGCACTAGGGCGGCGACCGAGTCGATCACCACCACATCGATGGCTTTGCTGCGGACCAGCACCTCGGTGATCTCGAGCGCTTGCTCTCCGGTGTCCGGTTGGGAGATCAGCACTTCATCGATCTTCACCCCCAGGGATCTGGCATAGGCGGGGTCCAATGCGTGCTCGGCATCCACGAAGGCCGCGGAACCGCCCGTCCGTTGCGCCTCGGCTATGATATGCAAGGCTAAGGTGGTTTTTCCCGAAGACTCCGGCCCGAAGATTTCGATGACGCGACCTCGTGGGACCCCGCCCACTCCCAGCGCAGCGTCCAGCTCCAGTGAGCCGGTGGAGATGGCCGCGATTGGCAGGAGGGCACCCGAACTCCCCATCTTCATGATGGAGCCCTTGCCGTACAATTTCTCGATCTGGGCGATGGCTAACTCCAGCGCTCGGTCCCGCTCTTTCCGGTCCACCCGCTCTATCACCTTCTCCACCATGAATCGTCCTCCCCGGTCCAGAAAGCCGCAATTGACGCGCCGCTATTGTCTCGGACAACCCTATGCCATTTACAATGGGTTGTCAATAGCGGCGGGCTTTTTGCTTGACAACCGCGGGAAAAGGGGCTAACAGAAAGGACCATCCTCTGCCGGCTGGTCGCTCGCCGTGGTTGGCATGCCAGTTGTCTCTCTTCGGCTTGGCCGCTGGAGGAGCCTCGTGGCGGCTCAAATCCTTCGTCGCGTCCATCGCGTATTCTCCTTCGGACCAAGTCGGTCTTCCATCGCTGTTGTGCGCTTCAACGTCCTCCATCCCACTCGGGTCGCAATGACCCATGTACGTTGAGAGGGCTACCCGTGCTATCTTCCCCGACATCCTCGCTCCAAACGCTCTCGGGATCCTCGCCTGTTGCCTGGCATCCAGCACCGAACGGCCATCGGTATCGCGAAGGCCTGCTTTCCTTAACGGGCTCGAGGGCCTGAGGGCGCGGTGATGTTTCGGGAACTTTCGCCAACTATCTCCTCTGCACTGAGCCTCAAGGAGCTCCTGAAGGTCCTTGCTCAGCGGACGGCGGCACATTGTGGCACCGAGGTGTGCTCGATCTTCTTGTGGGATCCCTCGGGCGATCAGGCTGTAACGATGACCTCTCAGACAGCATCGGGCGAGGAGCTCGACTTGCACCCGGCTCAACCTACAGCCCCGGGCCGACTGACGGTTGATGA
The DNA here is from genome assembly GCA_041498535.1 of Methylomirabilis sp. (SeqCode). Taxonomy (GTDB): domain Bacteria; phylum Methylomirabilota; class Methylomirabilia; order Methylomirabilales; family Methylomirabilaceae; genus Methylomirabilis. Next base: position 7,094 of record JBGQIR010000011.1, on the reverse strand, counting down.
CATGCCGCTTCTCGCCGCCACCGCCGAGCGACGCAGTCCGATCGTCCTGGATAACCCGGTCGCAAGCCCCTTGGTTCCACCACGATGGGTTGAGGTGTACCACGTGAAGTCGCTTATATCGGTCCCACTCATTTGGCAGAACAGCGTGATCGGGGCCCTCGTTCTTCATCGTATGGGGGCAACCAAGGGCTTCACCGACTCACAGGTGCATCTGGCGAGCACTATTGCCAGTCAGGTGGCCATGGCCATCGAGAACGCCAGGCTGGTTCAGGCGACACAGGCGCGACTTCGAGAGAGTGAAACGCTGCTCGCCGTGAGCCTGTCGGTGAGTTCCACGCTGGACCTGAAGGAAACGCTCCAGCGCGTAGCCCGCGAAGCTGCGCTCGCTGCCGGGGCCGACAGCTCGGGCGCCTACCTTTTGGATCCCAGAGAGGGGGTCATTCGCCCGTTTGCCAGCCAGAACCTGCCCGATTGGGTGTCAGAGCCGTTTCAACGGAATCCTTTTTCCGTCAAAGCCTTCCCGCTTGTCCAGGAGGCGTTCGACAAGCGGGTCCCGGTCTACTCGTCCGATGTCCCGGCCGATCCGCGCTGCGCCCACCCCGCTATCCGCCGCCTGGCGTTCAAATCATGTCTGATCGCCCCCATGATCGCCAAGGAGAAGTTCATCGGCGTGCTCTTCCTCGTATGGTGGGAAAAGTCCCACACGTTCACGTCGGACCAGGTCCGGCTGATGGAGGGCGTGGCGCGCCAGGCAGCCATGGCCATCGACAACGCCTCTGCCTATCACGAGATCGAGAAGTTGAACGTCAGCCTTGAGGACAAGATCGCAAAACGGACCCGCGAACTGTCGGAGATCAACACGGCACTGGAGGAGTCACACCGGAGGCTGCAGGAGCTCGATCGGGTGAAGTCGGATTTCCTGCTGAACGTCTCGCACGAACTTCGCACCCCGTTGACAGCCATCAAGGGATCCGTTGACAACATGCTGGATGAGATCACCGGGCCCCTCAGCGAGCTGCAACGACGTTACCTGATGCGCGTCCAGGTGAACGCCGATCGACTCGTTCGGCTGATCAATGACCTGCTTGACCTGGCGCGCATCGAAGAGGGCCGGGTCCAGGTCACCCCGACCTTTTTCTCTTTGGGTGGCCTCGCGAGCGAACTCTTGGAGACCCTACGGCCGGTGGCTGCGGAGAAGAGTCTCGAGCTCTGTCTTGCCGAGGGACAGGACCCGTTGATCGTTCATGCGGATCGGGATAAAGCTGGCCAGGTCCTGATGAACCTTCTTGGGAACGCGATCAAGTTCACTCCGTCTGGGGGAAGAGTCAATGTCGAGTTGGCCGGCGATGAGGATGCCTTCGCTAAGGTTCAGATTCGTGATACCGGCGAGGGGATCCCACCGGAGCAGCTTCCACGCATCTTCGACAAGTTTTATCAAGTCCAGCACGGCATACACGCGAAGGCAGTCGGGACTGGTCTCGGGCTCTCTATCGCAAAGGGCCTTGTGGAGCTCCAGGGTGGGCGCATCTGGGCCGAGAGTCAGCTTGGCCAGGGGAGCACCTTTTGTTTCACCCTCCCGCGTCGACCGCTCGCGGAGCTCCGTGGCGCCGCCGTCGCGGGCGATGCGCGGAGCGACCGATGAGCGCCTCCCGCGCGAAAATCCTGATTGTGGATGACGACCTGGACATCCGGGAGGTCGTTCGAGATCGGCTGAAGGCTATGGGGTTTGAGGTCGTGGAGGCATCGGACGGCCTCCAAGCCATGGCAAGGCTGAGGGAGGAATTGCCGGCCATCACCCTCCTTGACCTTCAGATGCCTAGGAAAAGCGGGTTGGAAGTGCTCAAGGCGATTCGAGATGAAGGCTTGGAGACCACAACGATCATCATCACCGCGTATGCCACCATCGATAAGGCAGTGGAGGCGATGCGGGCGGGTGCGTACGACTTCCTGACGAAGCCTTTCAGTCCCGGCCATCTCGAAGTGGTGATCGGCAAGGCTCTGGAGCGGGAGGCATTGAGGCGGGAAAACCAGTTGCTATCTGGGGAGGTGAAGGGGAGAGATCGAGCGATTATCGGGCACAGTCCGCAGCTCCGGAGCGCCGTCGAGGTGATCAAGCGGGCGGCGGCCAGCACCTCAACCATCCTCCTGCTTGGGGAGAGTGGAACCGGAAAAGAGGTGTTCGCCAGGGCGATTCGCCAATGGAGCCCAAGGCGCGACAAGCCGTTCGTGGTGGTCAACTGCGTGGCGCTGTCAGAAGAACTGCTGGAGAGCGAGCTCTTCGGCCATGAACGGGGCGCCTTTACCGGAGCGCATCAGATGAAACGCGGGAAACTGGAGTTGGCGGACGGGGGAACCGCGTTCCTCGACGAGATCGGCGACCTGAAGCCTCGTCTCCAGGCCAAGCTGCTCCGCGTCCTTCAGGAGCATGAGTTTGAGCGAGTCGGTGGGACAAAGCCCATACAGGTCGATCTCCGCTTCGTCGCCGCCACCAACCGGCGCCTGGACAAAGCAATCCGGGACGGGTCGTTCCGGGAGGACCTGTTCTTCCGACTCAACGTCGTCACGGTCACGCTTCCCCCACTCCGGGACCGCCCCGAGGACATCGTGCCCTTGGCCACGCACTTCCTTTCCCGGTACTGCAGCACTCTGGGGAAAGGGATTAAAGAGATCACGGTCGATGGGTGGGAACTGCTCAAGCGGTACCGTTGGCCCGGCAACGTCCGGGAGCTTGCGAATATCTTGGAGCGGGCCGTCGTCCTGAGCAGGGGCGATAAGATCACATCGGAGGACTTACCGTTAGGTGCTGTGAGCGGCTCGCCTGAACTGCCGACATCGGAAGTGCCTGCCGGTTTCCACGAGGCGGTGGTTGCGCACAAGCGTCAGATCATCCGAGAGGCCTTGCATCGCTCCGGAGGGAATCAATCAAGGGCGGCGAACGCCCTCGGCCTGCAGCGGACCTACCTTTCCCGCCTGATCAAGGAATTACAAGTGCGCGAGAAGAGCTGATCACCCACATCCTCGATATCAAGGAAGTCCGCTGGTGAAGGCCAAGGACGCAAGCGCGAGGCAATCCTTCTTCGTTGATGACACCGGCTAGAAGGCTCCCCAATCTTGCTTCCCTGGGAGGTAGTAGCTCGGACAAAGAAAGCGAAATATCCGGGCGATCATTCTAGCCCGCTCGGCATGCTCCTGGCTTTGTGCGCGCATCGCGGCCAGTTGCGTATCGAAAACCTCAGAGAAATATGCTTCGGCTGCTCTCCTCCTTTCTTCTTCGGTATTGAATTCCTTCCGAATCGTTCCCAATTCACCCACATCTAACCAGTACCCACCACAACCAGGACATTCGTCAACCGTCATTCGCTTTTTCACGCTAAAAAAGTGCCGCATCATGATAAGGCCAGTACATTTTGGGCACCTTCGCGTCTTCGTCTGATCGATCACGATCTTTTCGTTTTTCGTAATATCCAGGAGGACCTCGCCCGCGGATTCGCAAGGCTCGTCAACCTTCTTGAGTTCAAATCGGTCGAACCAGATGCCTCCGCAGCCTCCTTTGCAGACATCAACTGTGATCTCTCCGGCGATCATCTTACTCAGTTCGTTCTCACACGCTGGGCATTTCATCTTCCCTACCCCTTTCTCTCCGCTGTGGCAACCGCTTCGGTGTTTACAAGGAGGCTACCCCTGGCGTCTTAGGGAGTCAAGCGTTGCTTGTTCGCGAGTTATGGGCGGGTCCAGAAGCCGTCGGGGTCACAGTGGCGGATGATGGCAAGCTCCTCATCGGTCGGTGGGGCGGTTTCATGAACGGCTGGTGAGACACGGAGTGGCCAGGCAGTCTGGCGGCAGACCTCGTCGGGTGTGACGCCAGGATGATGCGATGCCAGGATCGCCTCTTTGGTTTCTGGATCGAACGACAGCGTCCCGAGGGTTGTGATGATCGCCGCAGGCCCGCGCCCGGGCAAACCGACATGCCGCCGCCAATCGCCCCCTTCGCCGAAGCCTGGTGAAGTGATGTAATCCACACGTTCCTTGAACCGGCGTCGCTCGTGCTGCATAATGATCAGGAAACGTCCTGCCAGGGAGGCGATGTCGGCTGCGCCGCCGCTCCCGGGGAGCTTCACCGTCGGTCGCTGCCGCGACCCGATGTACGACGTGTTGACATTGCCGAACCGGTCGACCTCGGCCCCTCCAATCATCCCAAGCTGCACTGCTCCCTGCTGAAGCATTCCCATCAGATTGATCATCCTGGTGCTCCAAATGGCCCCGGCGATGTTCGGAGGGTCAGACATCGTGTAGAGCAGTTCTGGGGCCGGCTCATCCCTCATCAGACCGCACTCAAAGAGACCGACGGCGCGAGGAGCATGCATCCTTTTCGCAACCGCAAACGCCAAGAGGGGAAGGCGCATCCCGACGAACACCAGCTCCCCATCCCTGATCTGCCTTGCGGCAACAGCGACCATCACCTCCTGCATCGTGTAGGTGAGTTTCTGGTTCATGCTCCTCTGCCTTTTGACTTGACAGTCCGGCCCCTCAGCCAAGCCTGGAACCTGGAACCCGGAACTTGGCACCCTCCTCTCAATACCCATAATCCACCGGTGCGGCCAGTCGCCGTTGAGATGGCTTGAGCTGGTTCAGCCGATCCTTTGGCAAGCGCGCCAGGTAGCCTGTTCGATCTTCGACATCGAGAACCCATCCCTTCAGCCATTGTTCGAACCCTTCGCTGGTTCGGCTGGCCAGATGGTATTGCTCGTAGAATCCGTGATCTCGCCCATAGAAGCCCTGTACCGGCGAAGGATGGGCACCCCAGGGTTCATGCACGACGGCGACCACCTTGGCAGACGGAAGGAGAACCCGGTTCGGATCGCTCAGAATCATCTCGCGGGAGACGACCTCCTCGGCCACGATGATGACACCTCGGCTGGCAAGTCCACCCTCCTCGCTCACGCCCAGGTTTCCCCAGCAGTGTGCGTTTCCCTCGCGGTCGCTTCGCTGCACCTGAAGGATGGCGACATCCGGCGTTATGGCTTGGACGTGTACGAGCGGCGCTCCAGTGTCCGGCTCCGAAGACAATTGGAATGACTGACTGCCAGGAAGCAGGTCAGTGCCAAGGAGGGTTTTCGTGGGAATAAACGGGGCACCAAGGCCCCCCGCCAGCAGGGCCAGCGACAGCGTGAAGTTGCTATGATCCTCGATATCGAGGCGATGTGGGGTGTTGGCCTCGGCAGCTCGACGATAGTTGTGGGCAAGCCCGGCGCTCACGTTCCCAACCCAAGCCGCGATCACCCGTGAGGCGCACCCTGCGCCGATGAGCTGGTCGAACAGGATATCGGAGATCGGCCCGATCAAGGTCAGATTTCTTCGCCTCTGCCGAATGATCTCATGTCCGGCCGCGAACGGGATCAACGACTCGAGGGCTGCGCCCATCAACACAGAACACCCGTCAGGCACAAATCTCCCGATTGCCTGTGCCATCGTCATCACCTTGCCCATCATCGGTCAATCTCCGAAGGCCCTCGAAAGCCTATTTCCCCTCTCTGGGCAGAACTCTTCCGCGATCCGCTGCACTGTGGATCCACAGAACGCTCGATCATTTTCTGATCCGCGGAAGTGGCGGCATCGCTGATGAGAAAACAGCTCTTGAGGGATAAGATCACTGGTTGGGGGCCTGGGGCGGGGCGACTTTTTCACGTGTCTGCGGCAAAGCGGAATTGATTGCTGAAAGCGTACTGGCTGAAGGAGTCATTGGGGGCCCCTCATGCCCTTTGATGAAATACTCCTGAAAAGCCTCGGGATCGCTTGCCGAGGTCGGTTGCCCTGTTTTCCGGTTCACCAAAGCCTGGTAAACTCCCGGAGGCGTCGGAAACTCTTCCACGGGGCTGTTGCCAAGGCTCTGCTTCATGAAATCAACCCAGATGGGCCCGGCGATCTTCCCCGCTGTCTCGTGAGAGCCGAGCGAGCGGTGTTGATCATAGCCGAGCCAGACTCCCGCGGCGAGGCTTGGGGTGTAGCCGAGAAACCATAGATCCTCGGCATCTTGAGTGGTCCCCGTCTTGGCCGCCACGGGCCGTCCAAGGCGTTGGGCCACCTTGCCTGTTCCCCGTGTGACGACGCCCTCCAGGACCGAGGTCAGTACGAATGCCACATCTTCACTCACCTCTTGTCGTGGTGCTGGTAACTGCTCTTCGAGGATGACTTTACCAGGGCCCACCACGCGGCGGATGGCAAGGGGTGGCGCAAGGGTACCTCGATCAGCGAACCCCTGATAGGCCGATGTCAGTTCAAGGAGACTCATATCCGAGACGCCCAACGCGATTGCATATTCGCGTCGGAGTTCCGAGGTTACCCCGAGCCGGCGAGCGAGATCGATCACCGGATCGACGCCGATCTGTGCCATGAGGCGAACCGTCGGGACATTGATCGACTCCTCCAGCGCCCGGCGGAGCGTCACCGGACCCCGGTACTGTCGGTCCAGGTTCTCCGGTGCCCAGACTTCGTTTCTGCCCCCGATACCGATCTCGAAGTGAATCGGGGAATCGTCGATCAGGGTGGCCGGTGAGAGACCCCGCTCGAAGGCCGCAGCATAGACAAATGGCTTGAAGGCTGAGCCGGGTTGGCGCCGCGCCTGGACCGCCCTGTTGAACTGACTCCGGCCGTAGTCCGAGCCGCCCACCATCGCCTTGATTTCGCCAGTCCGCACATCGAGCGCAATCAGGGCCCCTTCCAAGGCCGCATTGCCGCCTGGTTTCTGTCCGTTCTTTTGCCGGAGAAGGGACGCAATGCCACGACCGATGGCGCTCACCGCCGCCCGCTGCATGCCGGAATTCAAGGTGGTGTAAATCTTCAACCCACCCTCCCGCACGAGGACCGGTCCGAGACGCGCGTCAAGCTGCTGCCGGGCGTAATCGACAAACCAGGGCGCCACACCCCTCGACCGAAACAGCGGATTTACCGAGACGTGCGTCCGGCTTGCGGCGCGCGCCTGCGCCTTCCTGAGGACCCCTGTTGCAACCATGCGGTCTAGAACGTACTGCCGGCGCGCCCGGGCACGCTTCACGCCAATCAGTGGGGAGTATCGCCCGGGGGCCCTCGGGAGCCCG
>JBGQIR010000010.1:0-18594 GCA_041498535.1 Methylomirabilis sp. (SeqCode) | reverse complement strand
CGCCAAGCCACCAAAGGCCGTCACCGGTTTGTCCGTGAACGTGATTCCGATTGCCTTGCTGCCATCCAACGGGGTCACCTGAGGCTGCATCGTTTTGTCCCTCCTTTGTTGGCGTGCGTGCTGGGGCTAACCCCACGCTAGCAAAGGTTCACGGACAAAACGATGCTTTTCTATCTGCAACGATTGGGTTCAGTCCCCCCCGTTCTTCCCGACCGCTCTCTCCAGGAAAAAAGTTCTCGCCAAGTCTGATCATTCCGATCCTGCAAGGGACGTGATCGAGGCTTCATATCCTCAAGCCCAGTGCATTGAAGCCCTTCATTCATGAGACGTTACAGCATCATGTCGTTCTGAAGCTGACCCCTGGCATGGTGGTTGCCTCTTCGTCACGTCAGAACGTGTTTCGACGGCGGATTTCGCCATCGCTTCCCAAGAAAGGAGCCAGAAAAGAAAATGAACAAAGCCGTAAGCAAACGGGTCGGTTTAGCGCTCCTCGTGCTCGCCCTGACCACAGGATGTGCCGGGATGTCCACGCGACAGCAACGTGCGCTAAGCGGAGGGGCCATCGGCGCCGCGGGAGGTGCAGCGATCGGCGCTCTCGCCGGCAGTCCGACGACCGGGGCCATCGTCGGCGGCGCCGTGGGAACCGCCACAGGGGCCCTTTGGGAAGACCTCAGAAAGTCGATGCGCTGAGGCCAAGGGTACTGAGAGGAAACAGAGGCAAATCGAATCTGCGTGAGTTCAAACCACTCACTCAATCGGCAGCAGGTGTCTTTGAAAGAGAGGGATGGAAGGATGCTAAAGGGTTGGTTGGATGAGATCGAAACAGAGGTGATAGGGTATCTTCGAGACCACCAACCTGCCAGCCTCCACGACCTCGCCTCTGGCCTTCGGATCTCCGAAGCTCTCGCCCTGTCCTATATCGGCATCCTAGCCCGAGAGGGGAAGGTGACCATTGCCGGTTTGGGCATTCGAGGCCATAGCGCCTGTCCGCCTTTCGCTGGCCACCACCTCAACGTGGTCACAGGCTAGCTACCCGAATCGCGAAGGAGGGAGATGCGATGTCAAAAAACCTTCTGCCACTTCTGATTGCCGGAGCGCTCATCCTTACTGAGCGCGCTCGAGATCACCTACATGAGCATCAAGAGTCCAGGTTCACCGAAGCAAGGTGCGATGCGACTCGATCAAGCGATGAACAAGAGGGCCCTACCCCGAGGCGCAGTGTCCGTCCACGGCTTACCGACACAGGTTGCGCCAGTGTCATTGCCAGGACGAGTGGCCAAGCCCCAGCCTGCGACCGACGCGGGAATGAGCAATCCCGCGCATCCACAAAACACCACGGCGAATTAACACCTGACACATCGGATTTCATAGCAGGGACTGCGCGCCAACCCGTGTCTCCCTGCTTGCGGCAGCCTCTCCGATTTAGCTGCCCTCCCCACGGGTCGGAGAGGCCGTCTCTCTTTCACAATGGCAACTGTATTGACTTGTCTTTTCGCCTTCTGCTAAGCTGTGGTGCGCTAGAAAGCGGAAGGGCGTGTTGTGCTGGATTGGCACATAGGGCCCGCGATGAATCGAGCATGAGACCTGCAAACGCAAGCGATACACTCCCCTTTGGGGCACGGGGTCGTGGTGATGGCGATCGAGCTGGTTAAGCTGAACGATCTCATGTCCGAGGACGGACATCAGGTTCCAGCGTATCTCCTCACTCCTCTGCGAGTAACTGCCGGGGCTGTGTTGGTTCACGGCTACGGTGGCTGCAAAGAACAGATGCTGGGAGTGGCGGCCAGACTGGCCGATTCCGGGTGTGCCGTCCTCTGCGTCGATCTCCGGGGGCATGGCGAGCATCCGGCTCCGCTAGGCAGCGGGTTGCTCCTCGACCTCGAAGCTGGTCTCTCCCGCCTCCGCTCTGCCGGGCGGACAATCGCCGTCGGTCACAGCCTCGGTGGACGGCTGGCCTTGATGAGTAGTGCAGACTTGGTAGTGGTTATTTCCTCTGCGCTCCCGTCCTGACCTTCCGAAGAAGGTCGTCAGATGCTGCTCCATTTCGGAGGCACGGCGGTGCGAGCGGCCTCCCCAAGCCAGATTCTCCAACTGTTACAGGAGATGGGACCAGTCCCCTCCTCCACCCGACCCAGGCTGGTGATCCACGCCAAGGGTGATATCCCCTCCCTCATCGACGGAATCGCAGCCCTTGTTGGCTCACAACCCGGCGCGGTCTTGTGGGAAATCCAAGCGGACCAGCACCAAGAGGCAGCTCTAAGCCATCGGGTGCTGGCGTACCTCCCACGCTGGTTCAACCACCTCGACCTGAAATTCAATCGGGAGCTGCTGAAAGAGCTCCCTTCCCGGGTGTTGCGCCTCTTGAACCAGGCCCCTCCTTCACCCCCACCGCACGCTCGCTGAGCAGAAAAGAGCGCAGCGGTCAGCTCAGATTGGGTCCTAGCGGCGGATCGCCCACGTTCGGACGGTCCTCGTCAGCGACAAGAGAGATGAGTGAAGACGTGGTTGAGATCCGAGGGAAGAAGGTGGCCCTCTTCCGTGAGGGGCCAGATGGCCGCCGTCTGGATCGGAGGGTCCACCTTAGCGACCTCCTCCAGGCGATCATCTCCAACCATCCTGGCCCAATGAAGGACCGGTGCCTGTTTGTGCCCAGCGGGACTCGTCTGGTGCAGGTCAAAGGGGCAAGCACCATACTGGTTATCGAACAAACGCCTCAGATTCGACTGATTCGGTGGAGCCATGACCGGATGGGCATGGGAGGATCGTACACCTTATATCGCCTGGGCTTCCCGTTTATGGTCTATGTGTTTACCTTTTACCGCGGGGAGTTCGAGGAACTGCGCATCTATCATAGAACCGCGCCGCTGCGGTCCGCGAATGACCCCGTCTTCTTGAGCAACCTGATGAACGTGCAGGCTGATCTCGGCCTTCCGTCGTGCGCACGGGCCTGTCTCCGCGGGCGACCCTCCGGCCTGACAGAACTGCCCTTCGCCGACCAAGTGGAAGGTCTGCTGACCTACTTTTGGACCTCGGGCTTCAACATGGACATCGAGGGGAACTGTTTTGACAGGGCCCGACGGCTGGACGCCCGGATCGCGAGTATCGAAGCCTGGCAGCTGGCGAGCGAGGCGAACCCACTCTTCCCCCTCGAGGTGCGTTGGGAACTCGCGGCCCCCGACCTCCGGGCGGAAGTTGATCGGCAGTGTGCCCTCCGCGAGAATTATCTGACCTCAATCGGCAGCGCATCCGAGGTCGCCAATCTGCTCTATAGGCTGGAGGAAACCCGGTAGACAAAAGGGGATGGAGCGATGAGTGGAAGAGATCGCATCAATATGGAGGAACGGTACGGGCTCTTGGGAGCCGGGGCGAGTGAGCTTATCGTCCGGGGGCGCCGGTACGATCTGTATGAGCTGCTTAAAACCATCGGAGAGGACTACGACGATATCCGCCCGATCGACGCCAAGGAACTAGAACCCGGGACCCGTTTCGCCCTCCGAGTCTTCGACCTCGAGGAACGGATGGTCGTCGTCTTCGAATTCGACGCCGACTTTCGCTATCTGGCGGAAAACCGGGTACACATCGAAGAGTGGATGGGCGATGACTATTACCAGTTCAACTGGGGAATATGGTGCCCCGATTCCGTCTAGGGTCAGAATGCCATGGATGAGCATCCCCGTATTGAACCACAGCGGCAATATATTCAGGCCAGGGCCGAAGACCTCCTGAGACGGACCGAGTCGATGACCGATGAGGAACTCCGGTGGACGGTGCGCCTGTTCGCCGACTGCCTGGATCCGACCGAGCGAGACGAACTGCTTCGAGGCTACAACGAATATCTCCACATCGAGGATTTGCAGCGGTTTGTCAGCGGGTTCATTCCCAGGTACACTGAGCGGGCGTTGGCAGACCTTGAGGCCAAACGCCTGACCGACGGCTCCAGGCCCGATGAACTGACCGATGAGGAATTGCAGAGCATGTCCGTAGCCGAGAAGTGGGAATTGCTCGAACGCCACCCTGCCGGCCTCACCGGCTACAAGCTGAGCCGGGAGCTGGCCAGGCTCTTCATGTGTGGGAACTACGATCTGTACCATGACTCGAGCCTCTCGGAGTCAGCCGTTGAGTTCCCGATCTACCATCAGGTGCAGGAACGGCTGATGGCCTTGCAGGAGGACCTCGTCCTGAAGCTGGTCGCCAAGGTGCAGGAGATGACCGCGGGCCTGGACCGTCTCCCGCCCCAGGAGGCAGAGGGTGTCTTGGCGAGAATCCGCTCGGTGATAGGCGAGGCCATCGACATCCACCAGCCCCTGGAATCCTTAGTAGCCGGACGAATGGCAAAGCTTCCGCTCGTGGCTGAACCGACCACTGCCGAACTGGCGGCCGATGTGAAAGAGGCGATCGGGACGATGACTCCCGAGGAGCTCAAGCGGTCTCTCTTCGTCCTTCTGGACCTCATGACCCTCGAAGAGCTACGAAGGGACCTGTCCCCGCTGCAGGGGCGGTATCCCTCCGTGCACGACATCCCGGCGGAGATCCTGGTGGGCCTCGTCCCGACCCTCGCCGCAAAGCTGGGCGATCGCCATCTCTGCGATTTCGCCGACCGATACCGGGGAGGGCGAATGCTGGCCATGCCGCCCGTGGGAGACCAGGTCTGGTCGTGTCTGCCCATGGACGACCGGCTGAAGCTGTTGGAACAGGATAACGACCGCATGGATCTGGCCCAAATCTCACGCCACCTCGCCAAGATCTTCTTGAGCCCGGAGTACCGGCGCCTTTTTGATCCCGAGGCGCAGCTCGCGACTCTCGAATCTCAGGGTTATCAGCAATTGGTGGGCAAGTTACTCATGGAGCTCGGACGCCCTGAGGAAGGGCGCCGTCTCCGCGCGTTGAACCGAGTCATCAGCCGAATGATGCTCGAGGCCGAAGCCACTCTCGAGGCTGACCGGGAGGAGCGGTTGCTCCAGATCCGGAAGGTCATCGGGACCGCTCTCGACCTCCCGGACGAGCAGATATTCGCCGGCAGGAAAGGACGCGAGCCATGACCCGCTGGGAATACCAGGAACGGATGGTCATGTTCAAGGAAACTCAGGAGGGTCTCGTGTGCGACCTAGTCTGGCTCAACGAGGTGGGGGCCGATGGGTGGGAGGTGGCCGCCTCGGTGCCCCTGATCGCGCCCAACCGCGATGGCGTGGCCTACGGGACCGTGGGCGCCCTGTTGATCTTGAAGCGCCCGAGGGGTTAATATCGAGATCATGAAAGTGTCATCGGAAGAGTTATTGGCCTCCGTGCTGTCGGAAACCGAGCGAGCGCGGGCTGCGGAGGATCGCGATCTGCTGGCCGCCGCGCTGTTCCGATTGGCAACGCTTTACCAACAGCGCGATGAGCCGATGAAAGCGACCGCGCCACTGCAAGAACTCCTGGCCTTGCACGAGGACAGGCAGGACCGCCAAGGAATAGTTGGGACGCTGCTCATGCTGGGCGATCTCTACCGACGGCAAGGCGGGTGGCATCACGCGCTTGCGCTGTACGATCGGGCCAGGGCTTCGCAGGAGGCCGCGGGAGATCAGGCCGGCATGGCAGCGACCGTGGGAAGCATGGGGGTCACCTACGAAGGGATGGAAATGTGGGAGGAGGCTCTCAAGGCCTACCGGGAGAGCGCGGCGATCAAGGAGTCGCTCGGGGACCCCGTGGGAGTCGCCCTTGTCTGGAACAACATCGGGAACGTCGAAGCAAAGCGGCGCCGGTTCGAGGAGGCGTTCGAATCGTACGGCAAGGCCTTGGGGCTTCAGGAGGCGGCGGGGGATCGACTGGGACAGTCGGTGACGCTGGCCAATCTTGCGAGCCTCCATCAGCGCCGCGGTGAATGGAATGAGGCCACCAATCGGTACCGCCAAAGTCTCTCCCTGATGGGGGGGGAGGACCAGCCCAGACGAGCCGCCACGCTGAACGGCTTGGGATTCGTTCGAAAGAAAGCTGGCGACCTCGACGAGGCGCTGGCCGCCTATAAGGAAGCCCTGGGCCTATTGGAGGCAACCGGAGATCTCCTTCGGTCCAGCGTGGTCCTGCACAATATGGCTCTCATCCATGAAGAACGGAGAGAATGGCGCGAAGCGCTCCGCCTGCTGGAACAGGTGATTGCCATCGACAAACGAATCGGCCATCCTGATCTCAAGCAGGATATGGAAGCCTTCCGCAGGATCCGGGTAAAGCTCGACGCGGAGCGGGACGCGCGGCAGTAGGGCCGCGACGTCTTCGAAGGAACGTGAGAGATGCAACAGGCCACGCGAGATGACGCCCAACGATGGATTGCCGAGGCAGAGAAAGACCTGAAGGACGCCGAGTTGCTCCTCCCCGATGAGGGCTATTACCCTCTCTGCCGCCTCGCCTACCTTGCGGCGGAGAAGGCCGTCCGCGCACTGGTGCTCGGAAAAGATCTCCAAGTTGCCGATCGGCCCACCTTGGGCTCTCTGGGCCAGCAGCTTGAGGCGGCTGAGCCTGCCTTGGGTTCCTTGATGACGTCGCTCCGTCCGTTGCAGCAATTCGCGCCGCCCGCCCAGACAGGCGAGCCGCAGGGAACGCCGCCCCCTCCTCCGCTCTATAGCAGGGAAGCCGCAAAAGGGGCTCTCGCCCTTGCCAGGCAGGCAGTCCTCGCGGCTAAGCGATGCCTAACCACCCCATCCTGACCGGGGTCTCAGGAGGACGACGATACCGATGAAGCGAACCTTACAGTTGCTGGGTGAGATGAAGAATTACCAATTGCCCCAGGCCAAGCGTGCGGTGGAGGAGATGGCAGCAAACGAAGAACTGGTGATCATCCTGCCCGAGCAATCGCTGGCAGAGGCGATCCAGCAGTGGGCAACCGGTCAGGGCTACACCGCCTCGAATCCCAAGAAGAGCGGTGAGGGGATCATCCGGTGGCAGGTCAGCGTCCAAAAGGCCGCCTCGTCGGGAGAGAAAGCGCCAGCCGGAGTACCTACGGTCCCCTCCTGAATCTCACACGACATGGCAGAAATGGAATCACTCGAAGCGTCAGAGGTATTCGCTACCTGGGTCGGGAAGCTCCTGACGCCGGTCCTCCTTGAGCGGCTGGAGCGGAAGGGCAACACACAACCGACCGAGGCCGATCTGCAACGGGCTTTCGTGGCACTGTGGCCTGAATGCTCGACAAAGCTGATGGTCCAGGAGCCCTGGATGGGGACTGTCCGGTTCAAACGGCTTGCGAGGTACCGATCCGAAGAATTCACGCCCATGATCGTAGACCCGACAGGCTATCTGAGTGAGAGGTTCGGAGGGGGGAAGTTCAAGGTGAATTTCTATCAGGGGATGAATTTTCTCGCGACCCGGAACTTCAAGCCGGGAGGTGAACCGAAGTGGCAAAAGATGCCGGAGTTGCAGGAGGAATGAATCGAACGCTCCGCCGCAATAGAGTCGAATCCTGCCCGCTTTAGCCAGCTTGCCACATTCGCTTTCAGCAATCCTGCACGGCTATAACCTACGACAATTGTACCGCACTGTGTGCCGGGCCAAGAAACGAGCATAGCAAGGCGCGGCCCCTGGGGCCGACCGAGACGTACGCTCTCAGGTACGTCGTCCCGGTCCGGGAGCCCGTCCCGGGATCTCGGACAGGGAGTGCCCCAGGGGAAACAACGCCGCTCGGCGACGTTTATTGGGCCGGCACCCTATTGCTCAACCCTTCCCAAGCAGGTGCGCGTCCATTTCCTTCTGGGCCTCGCGAAGGGTCATGTAGGGGGTGCGTTTGCTTATCTGCTCCTGGTGGTGGTGGCAGCTAGGGCAGCGCATGACGTATACGGTCTCCAGATAATAGTGGCCGCAGTTGGGATCGGCTGGATCGTCGGCGAGCGCGATGCGATCGAATGAATCGACTCGACGGAGAGGAGGCTCGTCACTGTGACATCGTCTGCAACGGGGATGATCCCCCTGTTCGGCCAATTAATGCCTCCGGCGATTAAGGGCCGACACGGCTCGATCCGGGTCGGCTCCTCTTTGCTGGCGAGACAGCGATTATCTTAATGACGGCGAATCGCGGCAACAGGTATCCTGCCCTCGGCCAGCAACGCCTGGGTTCCCGTGCTCCGCTGCTGATCACGGCCAGCCTGGATCATGGCCAAGCGGGTCTTCCAAGGCTCGAGGTCGAACCGCTCGCGCTTCGGGTGCGCTTCATACGTGTCGATCAGGTCACGGTAGAACTTGACAATAGCCCCCACGAGGGGAACGGCATACTCACGCCCCTGAACCTTCAGACAGTGCACTCCCATATCGATCAGGTGTGGGATATCGTCCAAGAGGAAGAAGGCGTCGTTCTTGAGGGCGACGTGGTCCTCCCACTTGGTGTCGCCGCTGTAGAGCTGCCAGGCCTCCAGACAGACCCGATAGTCAAGGACACCGCGGTTGGGGCTTCCCTTGAACAGGTCCTTGCCCGCATCGTCGATCGTTCGCTCAAGCCGATGATAGGGTGACATCCAGCACTTGCCGAGATAGGTGTAACAATAGTTGGCGTGAATCAGGATCTCGATTCCTACGTCAAGCTGCTCCTTCCGGGAGGCCAGCTCTTTCAGGGTCAGCTTGGTGTCCGCCACCACCTGGGAAACGCCGATCTCCCGGTAGAAAGCGACATCGGCATTGTTCAGAATGTTGGCCCCAATGCTGGCGTGAATAGTGAGTTCCGGGAAATACCGATGCACCACCTCGATCGCACCGATATCGGTCATGATGGCGCCGTCGGCTCCATAGCCAACAAAGGTCTCCATGCGACGCAGAAGGTCCGGGATCTCTTTGGATTGCATGTTGGTATTGAACGCCACCCGAAGCTTGGCCCCACCCTCATGGGCGATCCGGATCGACTCCCGAACGGTGGCGTCATCCATTTCGAAGGCGTCGCGGCGGCGGCTCCAGCCTCGTGGTCCGACGTAGATGGCGTTCGCCCCGTTCTTGACGGCCTCCGTTACCATTTCTACATTCCCCGCAGGAGCGAGCAGCTCGATCATCGAATGGCTCCTTGTGCCTGATAGTCTGTTGTCTCTGCAACTGGCCGCCGCAACGCTGAAGCCACGGCATCGGGCCTCACGCCCAGGTACTCCATCCCTGATCTGCCGAAGTAAAAGCCGTTGCACAGGCCAATTCGAGCATGACGCCTGAGCGTCGTCCACCAACGCTCTTCCACGCCGTCGGTTCCCGCAAAGGCGCGCTCTAGTGCCTCGCGGTAGACCCGGCCGACCTCCAGCCGATATTCAGGACTTTCCGAGACCGTCTCGATCCGAAAGCGGGTATGCCCCTCCGCAACCAGGCGCGGGAGATGCTCCAGCATGCAGACATCCTTTCCGCTCAACACCCCCTTCCCTACGGACTTCATCGCCCAATCGCCCTGCTTGAGGAAGAGGTCCTGCTGGCAGAGGTCAGGACACTTCATCCCCCAGGCTTCCTCATACTCTAAGAGGAAACAGTGATCCGAAATGCCAAGGGGCATCTTGCCGTGGACCAGCAGCTCCATCGGAAGTCCGACCTGCTGGTGAATCTGGCCGATCTCCTCCAAGCTCAGCTCGTAGTTGGGCGTGATCCGGACCGCCCCGAACTGCTTCAGGACTTCGGCGCCGGCGTCCGTATAGACATTGGCGAACCCACCGACGTGGATCGGTAGGCCAGGGTGAGCCTCGTGAACGATCTTCAACACCCCGAGGTTATGGACTTCGACCGCGTCGGCTCCAGCCTCGACCGCCACCGCCATCGCCTTGGCGAGCTTCGGGAGAAAATCGTTCCGCGGGGCGGCATACGAGGTAACGTACGCCTTCAACCCGTGCGCTTTCACGGTCGCGATCGCGTCACGCAGGTCACCAAGGTGCTCCAGAAGGTTCGCCTCATACAGGCGACAGGTGATGTTGCCCAGGTAGATGGCATCGTAAAGGCTCAGGTCCGAAGCATGCAGATCTCGCAGATTCGAGATCGTGGTGTTCAGCTCAAATGGTTGGGTCATCCGCTCTCCTTTAAGACTACTCATCGGCGCGATACCGTCCAGGAGGGCTCAAGCGGGAGCTCCTGCAAGGCGGGCACGGGCCCTCCCCCTTCCCACGCATCGATAGCCCTTCGGTAGCGGCCGACGATCGGGGCAAGCAGATCTGGTGAAAGGCTTCTGCCCTGCAGCTTGACGACATCGACTCCGGCGTCCAGGATGTCAGATAGTGCGTTGATAGGGCTGATCTGGCGGCTAGGCAGCAGCCGCTGGGCGACGTCCTGCCCGTTGAGGGAGAGGACCCACGGGTGCTCGCAGACTTTGAAGCAGACGCCGGCGCCCCCCCGTTTCATGCTGCCGATGAGCCGGTTGCCCTCCCCATGAAGCTCCGCCAGTGGAGTCGCGTTCAGCCGGTAATAGCTGGGCATCCAGCACTTGCCCAGCACGATGAACTCTTCCACCATGTGGATCATCACCTCGATCAGCACCTCGGGGACTTGCGCTGCGGCGTACAGCTCATCGGCAGAAAGGGTGCCTGGCAAGACGACAGCATCGGCCCCCAGATCGCGATAAAAGGCCACATCGGCCTCGTTCATGGCGGCACAGCCGATGCTGGCCGTGATGCGAAGCTCAGGGTAACGGGTGTGGAGTTCAGCCATGAGGCCGGCGTCGTTGACAATGACCCCATCGATCCCCAAGCCGATCAACTCCTCCACCCTCCTCACGAGGTACCGCCGTTCGCTTTGGCGGGGGATGGTGTTGAGGGCGACCTGTAACTTCCGGCCCTGCGCATGAGCGGCCGCCAGGGTGTCCAGAAGCTCTTCCGAGGTCAGCTCGCCCTTTGCGCCGCCACGGCTCCAACCCTTGAGGCCGACGTAGATGGCGTCGGCGCCGGCCTGCAGGGCCACCTTAGCGGCATCCGGGCTACCCGCGGGTGCGAGAAGGATTGGCCTGGCTGCGCGAGAGAAGAATCTTGCCATAATTCCGTTCTCCCTGGCGAACAGAAACTGCCGCAGAATACCATCCTCCTCTAGAAGGAGTCAAGCGGAAAATCCTCATTTCGGCTCGATTCCGCCGATGGCTCGAGTGATCAGAGAGGCCACCTCTCGCACCTTCCGGCCGCAGCGAGGCAGGCTGCGCGGCGCTAGCGCGGAGCCAAGGCCGATCACCCCAATCGTCAGCACAGCATGTCCCTGATGGTCAAAGATCGGGGCGGCCACGCTGTTGATCCCTGCCTGAATCTCCCCCAGGCTCACCGCATAACCTCGCCTCCGTGCTTCCTCCAGCTCGCCTCGGATCCTCGCCAGGGGGGCCACTCTCCGTACGCGTTGGCCCGGGATGACCTCAGATCTTAAAATCCTTTCCACCTCGGACTCCCTCAGGCGGGAGAGCAGGCTCCGTCCCATCGCCCCTGTGGCCAGTGGCAGGACCTGGCCCAACGGGACTGTCACCCGGAAGTCATCCAGCACTTCCGCCTTGTCAATGACGACCACCTTGTCCTGAACCCGGCGACCCAACAGGGAGGTCAGTCGCAACTCCTCGAACAGATCGAGGAGAAACGGCTTGGCCACAATAGCCCCACTGGCAGCCGACGCGACCGCACCACCCAGCTCGATGAGCGCCGTCCCGAGGGAGTACTTCTTGCTTGTGTCGTCGTAGGCAACGAAGCCATGCCGCTGAAGCGTTCTCAGGATGGTGAAGCAGGTGCTCTTGTTGACCCCGACCCCTCGGCTCAGCTCGGACACCCCCCAGGGTCGGTGATTGCGCTGCTTGAGAAACCGCAGCAGCGCAATCGCATGCTCCAAGGCGGGGACCCGGTACCCCTCTGCTGCCATATGGCTCCTATCCGGACCGCAGCTCGTTCGCTATACAGAACATCGTTCCCTCACGCGAACAGCCTAAACGGCTGAGGCGAGGCTCGTCAAGAGAAATGTGCGCGGAGACGAAAAGAAAAGCCCGGGGCGCCCAATATCTTCGCCCCGGGCCGATGAAGGTGCGATTGAGGAAATTCGAGAAGGCTTACTTGGCCTTGGCCTTCTCCTGCTCGCGCTGGCGGAGGATCCGTCGAAGCAGCTTGCCCGTGCCAGGACCGCCTGGACCGGGGGCGCGAGGCATCTGGTCGATGAACTCAACATCTCGCGGCAGCTTGTAGACGGCGATCTTCCCCTTGCAGAACTCGATCAGCTCCTGTTTGAGGCTTTCGGACGCCTGTTGCCCGGGTTTCAGAGCGACAAAAGCCTTCGTCTTCTGGCCCATGACAGGATCTGGCATGCCAACCACCCCGGCGTCGGC
Organism: Methylomirabilis sp. (SeqCode); assembly: GCA_041498535.1. Taxonomy (GTDB): domain Bacteria; phylum Methylomirabilota; class Methylomirabilia; order Methylomirabilales; family Methylomirabilaceae; genus Methylomirabilis. The sequence continues at coordinate 6,341 of JBGQIR010000010.1, read as the reverse complement.
CACACTCGGGTGCGTGACCAGGACATCTTCGATCTCCTCGGGGCCGATCCGATAGCCGGAACTCTTGATCAGGTCGTCCTCACGCGCCAGGAACCAAATATAACCATCTTCGTCCATGCTGACCATATCCCCGGCGCGGCACCAGCCATCCTTGACAGCGCTTCGCTGCTTCTCCGGATCTCGCCAATAAATGGTCCCCGTTGGGCCTCTCCCCCAGAGCTGGCCGCTTTCCCCCGGCTTGCAATCCTTCCCGTCCTCAGTAACCACCCGCAGCTCGTACCCCGGGATGGCTGGGCCTATCGACCCTGGCTTGACCTTCCGGTTTCCGGCCGAGCTGATGAACACAAACATCATCTCGGTGGTCCCGAGTCCCTCGAAGATCTCCTGGCCGAACTTCGCCTTCCAGTCAAGATAGGTCTGAGCCGTCAGGGACTCGCCACCGCCGGTACAGGTCTTGAGCGACCCGAGGTTGTACCGTTTTTCGGCGTCAGGGACTTGCAGCATCTTGCGGTAGGCCGTCGGGAGGGCCGAGAGGACGGTGACCTTATGGTTCTGAATGGTCTCGAACATCCCCTCCGGAGTGAAGCGCGGCAGCAAGGAAAGGGCCGCCCCGAATCGGTAGGGGATGGTGGCTGCAGCAGAGTAGCCGGCTGCCATGGCCAGGGGAGCCGCGCTGAGGAGCACGTCCTCTTCCGTGAGACGCCAGCAGTGTTTTCCGAAGCCATCCGGAACGATGAGGGCCTCCTCCATGAAATGGGCCGTCCCTTTTGGCAATCCGGTGGTTCCGGAGGTGAAGAGGAGGACCGAAACATCCATCCGATCCCGCCTCACCGGGTCGCACTTGGGGTCGCCCCCGTCGAGCAGCTCCTGATAGAGCAGGTACCCCTTCTTCTTGATCTCCTCCGGTTCGCCACCGACGACGATGATATGCTTGACCGTCCTCAGCTCGGGAACCGCCTTCTCGAGTTCCTCCAGCAGTGTCGCCGCGACGATGACCGCCTTGACCTCAGCATTGTTGAACACGTGAGCGATCTCGGCCCGAGAAAAAAGAACCGAGGTGGGCAAGACCACGGCGCCGATCTTGAGCACCGCAAAGTTCGCCACGATCGCCGGCGGGATGTTCGGCAGGCGCAGCGCGACCCTATCTGCCTCCTCGATCCCCAACTTCTTCAGCGCGCTCCCCAACTTGTTGACCTGGGCCAGAAGCGCTTTGTATGGGATTCGCTTGTCCTCAAAGTACAGCGCTACCCGGTCTCCCTTCCCCCCTGCGACCGTCTTGTCCAGCAGCTCCTCAGTGCTGTTCAACCGCTGAGGGATATTGTTGTACTCCGGCAGTGTGTAGATGCGATGCGGCCTATGCTCAGACGGCGGCAGGTATTCGGCAGGTATCTTACCCATCGTCTCCCCCTACTTGTTCAGAAGGTTCTGCAACGCCTCCTCGATCCCCACCAGGCGACTCAGGTCTCTGTCGCTCCGGGGGAGCACCTCCTCGGGGTAACGGTCTCCCTCTTTGGCATAGATCAACAGAGCGGGGACCGACTTCCCGAATTCTTCCTCCAATGCTCCTTTGGCGCCGAAGACCGCCCGCTTGCTCGCGCTTGGCCCCGTCACCGCCGCGTTATATTTCATGAACCCTGGCGGATTGACTTCGGAGTCAATCGCGACGGCGTTGATGCCCTTTGCTTTCAATTTCTCAATCAGCTCGATCGCCTTCGCGTTATCGCAGAAGAATTGCTGCCCTGGTGTGACCTTACTGCTGTAGTAGAATTCGACTTTCATCGCTCTGTTCTCCTTTGAGTTGGCCCCTGATGAAATCTGGCGGGTACTGCCGAGGACCGAGTGAGTCGACCCGAACGAGTGAACTCTAGCATACTCCCTGCATTTCGGTCAAGGCGCACACCCCTTGCGAAAAGGCTTGAGAAAGAAGGCCACGGTCTCCCAATTCTGAGACCGTGGCCCTCAAAACCCTGCGAGCCCGTCACGCTCGGGCTGCATCAAGGGGCGACGGCGCTTTGGTGTCTTAGGGAGCAGCTCTATGCCCCGGGCTTCCACCCCTTGGGGATGATCCTGGCATACGGCCACTCGATCTTGGTGCAATACCCCTCGTAGGCCTTTGCGATGATGGGGTCCAGCGCCGGCGCGAAGCAATCCGGTGTCCCATGAATCGGGCAGTTCGGTTTCTTCTGATCAGCCATAAACAGACCTCCTTCCTCTTCAGGTCCTGCTGAGGGGGTCGGCCGGGCGGGTGAAGGAACCACCCACCCCGCCTCCCCATTGTCATGGGTCAATGATCAATTACTTGTACGGCCTGCCCTCCAGGATGAACTTCGGCCGGCTGCCGACCAAGTCCTCTGGCTTGAGTGGGCCACCACTTACCAGCTTGCCCCGAACGTTCTTGTAGATGGGGATCGGTTTGCCCTGGAAGTCGGGTCGGGCCTTGGGGGCCTCACTGACCTTGTCGGCCGACCTCCAGTCTTTCTTGTAGTCCTTGGTCTGCGCGAATCCGGGCAGCTTGTCATGCGGCGGCGTTGCCGCGGTCGGCCCGCTGACCCGCGTGCCGTTGTTGATCTCGACAGCCCAGATCGCGTCGCAACCTGCGCACTTCACCTTCCCTTTGAAGAACCAGAAGGTAAAAGGGTCCAGGTAGTTCAGCACCTGGCACTTGGAGCACTCCAGAATCAGAGAGCAATTGGCAAAGGACATCAGCAACCCTCCTTTCGGGCCTTAGATGACGTCTTGGGACTCCAGCTCCTTGATCTTCGACTTGGAAAAGCCACAGAGCTTAGAGAGGAGATACTCGTTATCGGCGCCGACCGGCTTGAAGGCCCACTTATGCCGGGGTGGGGTCTCCGACGCCATGAAGACCGGACCCTGGCTGAAGACCTCGCCGAAGGTCGGGTCGTCTATCCAGTGCACATTACCCCGCTGGAGGAAGTGCTCGCTGGTCGAAACCTCCTTGCTGTTCATCACCCGCTGGGCGTTAATACCGTTCTTGTGCATGAACTCCTCGACCTGTTCCTTGGTCTTGTCCTTGGCCCAGGCCTCGAGAGCCTCGTACATCGCCGGTTGGTTCTCGGCCTTGACCCGATCGTCGTGGGTCGGGTACTTCTTGGCCAGGTCGTCGCGACCGACCGCCTTCATCAACTTGGCATAGTCGGCGTCAGTATGCGCGCTGACCAGGCAGAAGCCTTCTTCCGCCTCCGCCGGAAACTGCGAGCCGGGGTAGGACGACTTGCCGCACTTGATGATCCCGTGCACGCACAGCAGCACGTCCCAGTTCCCCCAGCGCTGCTGAACCAGGCCATGCCGGCCATACAGGGCGATGGCATCGGAGAGGTGGCGCTGCGCCCCCTGGACCTGGGAGTACTCGAAGAAATCGCCGACGCCGGAGACGTTATCCCGCCAATAGAGGGCTGCCAGGATCTGGAAGGCCCCCATCATCCCCCCCCAGTCATCCATGATCCAGATCGTGTGCTTGGACGGGAGGCCGCTGGGGAATTTGCCTTCATAGCCGGGAATCTTGACCGGCCACCCGGTGACAGAGAAGCACCCACCCTGGGCCTGGCCCAGGATGTCGTAGGAGGCCCGCTTGCGGCCGGGGCCCCACCCACCGAATCCACCCAGCCACTGGTAGATGATCCGAGGATTGATCTGGCTGAGCTGCCGGTAACCGATCCCCCATCGGTCAAAGGTGCCGGCGCGGTAGTTCTCCACACACCCGTCCGACTTGGCCGCCAGCATCTTCACGATCTCTTGCCCCTCGGGCTTATGGAAATCGACAGAGAGGAAATACTCGTTGTGATTTGCGCCGAAGAACCCTAGCCCGGTCCCCTTGTCAGGCAACCACTTGGAGAGGGGGTAAAGGAGAGGCTCGTTGAAGGGCGTGGTGTGACGCATTGGCTCTCCGCGCCGGGGAAGCTCGATCTTGATCACCTCGGCCCCCAGCTCCGCCAGGTAGTTGGCTGCGGAGGGACCCAGGATGTACTGCGTCATGGAGAGGAACCGATACCCCTTCAGGGGCTCCGGCTTGCTAAAGACTTTCTTCGGGTCAAAGACATCCCGACAATACTCTTCAAAGGACATCGCCATTAGATTACCCCCTTTCCCTTCAGACCGTCCATATCGGCCTTGGTGAGGCCGAGCAGGCGGCGGTAGACGTCGTCGTTGTCTTGTCCGGTCGGCCTCCCGATCCACTTGACCCGGCCTGGCGTCCGGTATCCGAGGAAGGCCGAGCTCCCGATCAACACCGGGCCGTAGTTCTGGTCGTCAATGACCTCCATGTGGCCCCGGTATTTGTAGTGCGGGGTCTCGCACACCTCGTCCATGAAGGAGACGCCGCCAGAGGCCACCTCTTCCGCCTGAAGCTTCGTCTCGGCCTCGTATCGAGTGTTGTCCTTGAACCATTCGGAAAGGGTGGTGTAGGTCTCCACCTGCATGTAGTGGGGGAGCCGGTCGGTGACCACCTTGAGCTTCGGATCCTCAATGATGTGCTGCTCAAGGGCTGGTTGGTCCTTGCCGACTGTCTTCCAGATGCGGAACCAGAGCCGGTCGTGGCCTCCGCCGACCATGATCTGACCGTCCTTACACGGGTTCACCGCATAGATGTTGATCGCCAGGTCCCAGTTGCCGTAGCGGGGCCGAATGCTTCCGTCCATCCCGTACCAGCCCCAGTTGTAGTCGAGGATCCGGATGACCCCATTGGCCGCCGTGGCCTCGATGAACTGCCCACGCCCCGAGACCTTTTCCCGGTATACGAGCGCGGTCATGATCCCGACCGCGGCCGCGGTGCCGCCGACCTGATCGCACATCCACCAGCCGGATCGGGTAGGCGTCCCGCCGAACGACTTCGGCGCGCCGGTCCCGTGCACGAAGCCGCAGGCGGCCTGCGCTGTCGGGTCCAAGTTGCCCGGCTTGTCCTTCATCGGGCCCCACTGGCCAAGCTGCCCCACCCAGCAATAGACCAAGCGCGGATTGATCTGCGAGAGCTGGCGGTAGCCGATCCCTTTGGCATCCCAGTCACCTGGAGGCGCGTTCTCGATGATCACGTCGGCCTGCACGGCCAGCTTCTTCAGCAGTTCCCGCCCTTCGGCCGTTTCCAGATTCAGTGTGATCGACTGCTTGCTGCGAGCCTCGCACAGGAAGCGCGCGCCGACGGCCCCACCGTGGGTGTCCTTGAACATATATTCCTTCCGGCCGAACGGGGTCAGCTTTCGGAGCGGGTCCCCGCCCACCGGCTCGACCATGATCACCTCGGCCCCCTTCTCCGCGAAGAGCGAGGAGCACCAGTGTCCGATGATCATGTTGCTTGTGCAATCCAGAACCCTGATTCGGTCCAACGCCTCTGGCTTCTTGAAATTCTCGCTCTGACGAAGGGCCGATTCGAGCCAGAGCGCATACTCTTTCTTCTGGTCACTCTCCCCCGCGTACACCTCGTCCGGTGTTGGGGTCGCGACCGCCGGCCACGGCAGGACTGGAATATTAGGCTTCGTGTGCTCTGCCATGCTCTAACCTCCTGTCTTTCATCGGGTTCAAGCACACAGCTCAAAGACGAACCATGCACCACGCAACGTTTCTTTCCTTGCCCTCAAAATGCCCAGAGAAAAACGGATTTGACCTGTTAATCACCCCCCCTCCCTCGGAGCCGGAAGCCAGCCTTCCGGGCAAAATGGTTTCTCAAACACCGGAAATTTTCGAAGTATGAGCAAATTCAAACTTTGTTCTACTCTTCAGCTCGGCACCATCCCGACCTCGTACCCAAGTCGTTCGGAAAGCTTCGCAGCCGCTTCCTTGACGAGCGGGGCCAATTCCTTCTCGATTCTCACAGACGAGAACCGCGAAACAGGCCCGGACAGACCGACGCTGGCCACTACCTTGTGAGAATAGTCTTTGACAGGAGCCGCAATGCACGCCACCCCCATCTCGAATTCTTCATTATCAACGGCGTAGCCAAGTCTCGCGACCTCCCGGAGATGTTTCCGAAACGCCTGGGGCTCGGTGATCGTATTCTCGGTCATTTTTCGCAGCGGTTGGTCTTTGAAGATAAGGTCCAATCTGTCAGCCGACTCAAAAGCCAATTGGGCCTTTCCCGCGGCAGTGCAGTGAACCGGGAGCCGCCGTCCAAGGCGGGGCGCAATCCGGACGGTCTGACTGGTCTCCTGCATTAAGACATAAATCACTTCAGATCCGTCAAGAACGGCAAGATAGGCCGTCTCGTCGCACCGGCTGACCAACTCGTCGAGGATCGGCCTGGCCTGGCGTCGAAGCCCGAGGTGGTGGAGGAAAACATTTGCGAGCTCGAATGTCTTGATTCCGAGGCGATAGTTTCCTGTCTTCCTGTCCTG